>NZ_JBGQQZ010000066.1:0-13231 GCF_045528575.1 Ruoffia sp. FAM 24228 | reverse complement strand
GGTAAGATGTGTGTATGGATTCATAGCTTTCTCCTTCTAATAGTTGGTTGGTACATCTATTTTATAGGAAAACTATGGATCTTTTTTTATTTTATTATTGTTGTTGCACTTAAATTGTAAATTCGTCGTACAAAAAATAATTACTACTATATAAGATACGAAAAGCGACACGGTAATTGAACCTAACTCAATTACTGTGTCGCTTTTTATTATTTAACCATCATAGCCTAATCTTTCTGAAGCTTCTTGGGCACCGTGACGTAAGATCCGCATATAGTCTTTTAATTTATCTTTATTCATACGAGTTAGAGGATCAACAATAGAAAGGGCGCAGACAACTTCATTCTCATAATTCCAAACTGGGAGAGTCAGTGGATAATTACTTTCAGTTAATTCAGCCACACTAAAACTATACCCTTGGCTACGAACTTTTGATAATTCTTTCTTCAATTGAATCGGATTTGTAATTGTATGCTCTGTGAAAGCAGAGTGTGGAAGGTTAATCGCTCTCTCAATTGTTTCTTCATCTGAATAAACGAGAAGCACTTTACCAGTACTGGTTGCATGTACCGGATTTTTCATTCCAATTTGTGTATTGATATCTGAGTAATATGGACCGTTCATCTTATGGACGTAGAGGACATCTGTTCCCTTGAACGCAGTGATTTGTGCACTTTCATTTGTTCTTTGAATAATATTGCTAAGTACCAGACCAGCTTCGCGGTAAATTTCATTTGTGTTTGCAAATATACCTGCGTTAGTAACTTATTACCCAACATGTAACCATGATTTTGGAAATCACGGGCTAGAAGGTTTTCTTTTTCTAATGGGTGGCATGGGTGTTGAAATGGATATGCCTTACGGACTGAATGAAATTTGGGGTTATAAAGGAACAAGAGAACATATGGCTGAGTTAATTGATTTATTGCCTATGACAAAAAGTTCGCGACTGAAGAATTAATTACTGTTCGTCATGTTGCAAGTCAAGAGCCTGGCTTCCATGAAGCATTCAGTTCAATGTTCCCACATTCACGCCAAAGTTCTACGGATAACTTGTCATTCCCAAACGGAAAATTTAAGAAAATCAAACATAAAACTTTATTAGTTCATGGGCGTGAAGATAAAGTTGTTCCGGTTTTTTTATACCCAAGCAAGTTGATCAAGGTAGTCAATTAAGGCTTCTTGAAAGTCACGAAAAGCAGGGCTGGTTGTTATGACATGGCGTCCATCTTGGAAACTATCAAGGTGAACCGTTGCGTGAGTTAATTTACTTGCAATATCATCTTGCGTCTTAGGATCAATCAGCTCATCTTGAATGGATTTAGCAATATAAGTAGGGGTCGTTATCTTTTGTAAGTTATCACGAACGCCTATAATTAACTCATCAATTTGCTCGATTTGTCGATTCATTAAAGGGGTCAAGGTTTCAATTTCCTGTTGGATATCTTCATCTGACCATTTTCTATGTGAAAGAATGCGTCGAATGGAGCTTGTGATGTATTTTCGAATAGGTGTTGGGTCTAGGCCATTAATACATGGACTATTGAAGGCGCCAATTGCGGTGAATTGATTTGGGTATTTTTGAGCAGCATTCAAAGCCAATATTCCCCCTAGAGAAAGTCCCATAATTGCAATTTGTTTATAACGCTCATCTTCCAAGAATTGAATTGCTTCATCAACTTGGTGAGTCCATTCATTGGGATGGATCTGGAATAAATCGCCCACAGATTTTGTCCCATGTCCCGCTAGGTTAAAAGCATAGACACTGTAGCCTGCCTTGCGAAGCGCTCTAGCCGTTCGTCCAATTTCTTGAATACTTCCAACAAAGCCGTGTAATAATAAAACACAGCGGGGACCTTTTTGATAATAGATCGTGTCTTTTGAGTCGGGCACGATAATCCTCTCCTTTAATAAAAAACAAGCAATATAACGAGTGTTATACTGCTTGTCAAAGTTTTATAATTGGTTTAATATTTCTTCGATGACAACAGCAACACCGTCTTCACGGTGTGAAGGAGCAATAAACTTAGCTATTGCTTTCACTTCTGGTGATGCATTTTCCATGGCGTAACTATGACCTGCCATTTGTAACATTGAGCGATCGTTTAAAGAGTCCCCGATGGTAGCAACGTCTTTCATAGCAATACCGCGAGAAGCTGCATACTCAGCAACTGCAAACCCTTTTTGCGCTTTTGAATGTGTCACTTCTAAGTTATCTGGTCCCGAAGACGTAATGTCTAAATCTTCATAGCCTTCAAAAGTTTTAAGGAAGTTAGGCAAATTGCTATCAGAGGGTTCACCGAAAATCATAAATTTTAGAGCAGTGGTATCATCTGTATAACTAAACTCACTCATATCTTTAATGTAAGCAAGTTCATGAATGAACTGCGCATCACTGGAATAAGCATCGTCTGTTTCGATATTGGTATATTTCTCGATTTCTAATTTGCGAAGCATTCCCTTCACACGATTAACGAAAGCTTCTTTATCTCCTACATAGAAGTATTTATCCGTCATGACTGAATAAGCCGTTTTAGTTTCTTCTAGGTAGTTCAGCATTTCTTTAACAGTATCAATTTCTAACGGGATTTTTGTTTCGATGTCACCATCTAAGTTGTAGACGGCGGCCCCATTTAAGTTAATCATTTTACAGTTGATTTTATGAGCATCTAATATTGGTCTTGCAGAATTGTAGGCACGCCCAGTAGCGATCACAAATTCGATGCCTGCTTGTTGTAGTGCCTTAATTGCTTTCGCATTTCTTTCAGAAACCACGTGTTCTTCATTGAGTAGCGTCCCATCCATATCCGAGACAAATAACTTAACCATTTAATATCCTCCAATAATTTTTTGAATATTTTCTAGCTATAGTTTAACATGAATCAAAATAAAGTGATATGATATTGCTAAGTATATAAAGAGGTGAAGCATATGAATGAACAATATTTTTCTAATAATCCCCAAAGTCAACATCAAGAAAAGCAAATAGATACTGTAGTAAATGGGTTCAATCTTAAATTGATTACCGATAGCGGTGTGTTCTCAAAAGACCGCGTAGACTATGGATCACAGCGTTTAGTAGAGACGTTTATGGAAGAGAAACAAGTCCTTGAAGGTCAAAAAATTTTAGAATTAGGTAGTGGTTATGGACCAATCGTTATAACCTTAGCTAAAGCATTTCCTCAAGCCTCGATTACCGCTGTGGAATTAAACGAGCGAGCCTATCACCTTGCCCAGAGAAATAGCTCATTGAATCAAGTTGGGACGATTCAATGGTTACTAGATGATGCGACATCAGTCGATCTGAACGGAGAGGTTTTCGATTATGTCCTAACTAACCCACCGATTAGAGCAGGAAAACAGACGGTTCATCAGTTTATTACCCATAGCTACAAGCAATTGAAACCAGGAGGCTCCTTATGGGTCGTCATCCAGAAGAAACAAGGAGCACCATCTTTATATAAACATATGGAAGATATTTTTGGTAGTGCTGAGAAAGTAAAGCAAGATAAAGGTTACTGGATATTAACGAGTGAGAAAATCGTGTAAAAAATATAAAATATGACGATACAGCCTAATATTGGACTGTCATTTTAATCATGATATAATTATATTAAGGGTAAGGTAGTAGTTCCGTTACAGTGCCAATCAACCTGTCAAAGATGCAAAGACAACATAATAGGAGGTTCGCTGTTATGAGTTTTAATAGTGTCCATGATGCACATCGACGAGCGGCTATACAAACGCAACAGGCAATAGCGAAAGAAAGTCGAGATAACAATAAGAAAGACAACAAGAAACATTTTAACGTAGATGATACTACTCGAGTAGTGAAGGCAGATACATGGGTGGAGCGGTTAAAAACAAAACTAGCTAAAAAATAGTAGACAGGCGAACATCAAATAAGCTAAGAAGAGTGAGATTAACTTACTCTTCTTTGTATTGTTTCAACCAAAAAATTCGAAACGATTTGTAAGTAAGCGTGTTAATGATAAATAAGATAAAAAGTATTGACATAGGACTAAAATTCTAGTAATATAGATAAACGCAAAGAATAGGTATAGATGAAGAGATCACCGCTGAAATATTGTCCAGTCGGTGTTTTCGCCAGAATAAAACAAAAGATTGAGGCGCTTTTAACCTAAAGTTCACAATCCTTTGTTATTTTTTTGCCAAAATTGAGTAAAAAAAGCAAGTGTAACGCAATGTTAATATTTGTAACAATTCTGTAATATCTAACTTAGTTCTAAAATTTATAAGGGGTGAAGAGCTTGAGTAATCATCATATTGTGAAATATGGTAAAAAAGCAGAGCGTCGTAGTTATTCACGTATTAACGAAGTACTAGAATCACCAAACTTAATCGAAATCCAAACTGATTCATATCAGTGGTTCCTTGAGGATGGGTTAAAAATTATGTTTGAGGATATCTCACCAATCGTTGACCACACAGAAAACTTAGAGTTACATTTTGTAGACTATGAATTTAGAGAAGCGAAATATAACGTCGACGAAGCAAGAAGTCATGATGCAAACTTTTCTCAGCCAATTTACGTAAAATTACGTTTAGTGAATCGTGAGACAAATGAAGTAAAAGAACAAGTTGTTTTCTTTGGGGATTTCCCAATGATGACAGAAATGGGAACATTCATTATTAATGGAGCAGAACGTGTTATCGTTTCTCAATTAGTACGTTCGCCGAGTGTATATTTCCATGATCGCCTAGATAAGAAAAACCGTCACACATTTACATCAACAGTCATTCCAAACCGTGGTGCATGGTTAGAATTTGAAACGGATGCTAAAGGTGTTGCGTATGTACGTATTGACCGTACACGTAAATTACCACTAACAGAATTAGTTCGTGCTTTAGGATTCGGATCAGATGAAGAAATCTATGATATCTTAACTGAATCAGAATTATTAAACACGACTATTGATAAAGATGTACATAAAAACGTTGCAGACTCTCGTGTAGAAGAAGCATTGAAAGATGTTTATGAACGTCTGCGTCCAGGTGAGCCGAAAACGGCAGAAAGTGCGAGAAACTTATTAACAGCTCGTTTCTTCGATCCACGTCGTTATGACTTAGCGCCTGTTGGACGTTACAAGATCAACAAAAAACTTCACTTAAGATACCGTTTATTAGGCTTAACATTAGCTGAGACTTTAGCGGATCCTGAAACTGGAGAAGTATTGTTCACTGAAGGAACTAAACTAGAGCAAGATGACATTGAAAAATTAGTTCCTTATTTAGATAAAGGCTTAAACATGGTGACGTTACACCCTGCTCCGGAAGCAGTTGTTGCAGAACCAATCGATGTACAAGTTGTTCGTGTTTATTCACCAGAAGATCCAGAGCAAATTATTAATATTATTGGTAATGGTCATTTGACTGAAGAAGTTAAGAGCTTAACTCCAGCAGATATCATTGCTTCAATTAACTATTATTTATTCCTAGACCATGGTATTGGTGAGACAGACGACATTGACCACTTAGGTAACCGTCGTATTCGTTCAGTAGGTGAATTACTACAGAACCAATTCCGTATCGGATTATCTCGTATGGAACGTGTTGTTCGTGAGCGTATGTCACTGCAAGATACATCTTCAATGACACCCCAACAATTAATTAACATTCGTCCTGTAGTTGCTGCAATCAAAGAATTCTTTGGTTCATCTCAGCTATCTCAATTCATGGACCAATCAAACCCACTGGGTGAGTTAACACATAAACGACGTCTATCAGCCTTAGGACCTGGGGGATTAACCCGTGACCGTGCTGGATACGAGGTACGTGACGTGCATTACTCTCACTACGGGCGTATGTGTCCGATTGAGACACCAGAGGGACCAAACATTGGGCTAATTAATTCACTCGCAACTTATGCGAAAATCAACGAGTTTGGTTTCATAGAAACACCATTCCGTAAAGTTGATCGTGAAACAAACCGTGCAACAGAAGAGATTCATTATTTATCAGCAGATGAGGAAGATTTATATATCGTTGCGCAAGCAAACTCATTACTGGATGAAGATGGAACATTTACAAACGAAACTGTTATGGCTCGTTACAAGTCTGAGAATATCGAAGTTCCAAGAGAACAAGTCGATTTCATGGATGTATCACCTAAACAGGTTGTTTCAGTTGCGACAGCATCAATTCCTTTCTTGGAAAATGATGACTCGAACCGTGCCCTAATGGGAGCGAACATGCAACGTCAAGCTGTTCCATTGATTAATCCTAAAGCACCATATATCGGTACTGGTATGGAATATCAAGCAGCACATGACTCGGGAGCAGCGTTATTATGTAAACGACCTGGTACAGTCACTTATGTAGATGCAGACCGTATTCGCGTTAAATTAGAAGACGGATCATTCGATGATTACCGTTTAACTAAATTTGCTCGTTCGAATGCTGGTACATGTTATAACCAACGACCAATTATTGAATCAGGTGAAACTGTTGCTAAAGGAGATATCTTAGCGGATGGACCTTCAATGGAAAATGGAGAAATGGCCTTAGGTCAAAACCCATTAGTAGCCTTCATGACTTGGGATGGATATAACTACGAGGACGCGATCATCATGTCAGAACGACTTGTTAAAGATGACGTATATACTTCAATTCATATTGAAGAATATGAATCAGAAGCTCGTGATACTAAGTTAGGACCTGAAGAAATTACACGCGAAATCCCGAACGTAGGGGAAGACGCACTTAAATATCTAGACAAAGACGGAATCATTGCTATCGGTGCTGAAGTTCGTGATGGGGACATTTTAGTAGGTAAAGTAACACCTAAAGGTGTAACAGAATTATCTGCAGAAGAACGCCTATTACATGCAATCTTCGGTGAGAAAGCACGTGAAGTCCGCGATACATCACTACGTGTACCACATGGTGGAGGCGGAATCGTTCATGACGTGAAAATCTTTACGCGTGAAAACGGAGACGAATTATCACCAGGAGTAAACATGTTAGTACGTGTTTACATTGTACAAAAACGTAAAATTAGTGAAGGGGATAAAATGGCCGGACGTCACGGTAATAAAGGGGTTGTCTCTTTAATCGTGCCTGAAGAAGATATGCCATTCTTACCTGATGGAACACCAGTGGACATTATGCTGAACCCATTAGGGGTACCTTCACGTATGAACATCGGACAAGTATTCGAACTTCACCTTGGAATGGCAGCGCGTGAGATGGGTATTAATATCTCTACACCTGTATTTGATGGTGCAAGTGAAGAAGACGTTTGGGAGACAATCAAAGAAGCTGGACTAGCAGAGGATGCTAAAACTACTTTATATGATGGTCGAACAGGGGAGCCGTTTGATCGTAAAGTATCAGTTGGTGTTATGTACATGCTTAAATTAGGACACATGGTTGACGACAAAATCCATGCTCGTTCAACTGGACCTTACTCATTAGTAACGCAACAACCATTAGGTGGTAAAGCACAATTTGGTGGACAACGTTTTGGTGAGATGGAGGTGTGGGCCCTTGAAGCTTATGGTGCAGCTTACACATTACAAGAGATTCTAACTTACAAGTCAGATGACGTTGTAGGACGTGTGAAAACTTATGAAGCCATTGTAAAAGGTGAGCCAATTCCAAAACCAGGTGTACCTGAGTCATTCCGAGTATTAGTAAAAGAATTACAATCTCTAGGATTAGACCTACAAGTACTTGATGCAGATCACAAAGAAATCGACTTACAAGATGATGAAGAAGATGACGATATCATCAACTTTAATGCCTTAGAAAAATACAAAGAAGATCAAAAGCAAACAGGCAATAAACCAGTTGCTGCAAGTGAAGCTGTAGAGAAAAACACTGATAAATAATTTTAAGTTAGTATAACGGGATAGAATGATGAGAGACCCGCTCTTTAAACGAGTGGCTCCCGTCGACTATCGGCAATTTTATAAGGAGGTTGGCCCTTTGATAGATGTTAATACTTTTGAATCAATGCAAATTGGTTTAGCATCCCCAGAGAAAATCCGTAGTTGGTCATACGGTGAAGTTAAAAAGCCAGAAACAATTAATTACCGCACACTAAAACCAGAAAAAGATGGCTTATTCTGCGAGCGTATTTTTGGTCCGTCAAAAGACTGGGAATGCGCGTGTGGTAAGTACAAACGTATTCGCTATAAAGGTCGTGTTTGTGAACGTTGTGGTGTTGAAGTAACGCGTTCTAAAGTACGTCGTGAACGCATGGGGCATATTGAATTAGCAGCTCCAGTAACTCACGTTTGGTATTTCAAAGGAATTCCAAGTCGTATGGGTCTTATTCTTGATTTAAGCCCACGTTTATTAGAAGAAGTTATTTACTTTGCTTCTTATATCGTGATTGAATCAGGTGATACACCTTTAGAAGTTAAATCATTATTAACTGAGACAGAATACCGTGAAAAACGTCGTGAATTTGGTAATCGATTTAAAGCTAAGATGGGTGCCGAAGCAATTCGTGACTTACTAGAAGCAGTAGACATTGAAGCAGAAGCAGCAGAATTAAAAGAGGCATTGAAGACAGCGACAGGACAAAAACGTACGCGTGCCATTCGTCGTCTTGATATTCTAGACTCATTCTTAGAATCAGGTAATGATCCAACTTGGATGATTATGGATGCACTACCAGTTATTCCGCCAGAGTTACGGCCAATGGTACAACTTGAAGGTGGACGTTTTGCAACAAGTGATTTGAACGATTTATACCGTCGTGTTATTAACCGTAACAACCGTCTAAAACGTTTATTAGATCTTGGAGCACCAAACATCATCGTTCAAAACGAGAAACGTATGTTACAAGAAGCAGTTGACTCATTAGTTGATAACGGTCGTCGTGGTCGTGCTGTAACTGGACCGGGTAACCGTCCATTGAAATCATTATCACACATGTTAAAAGGTAAGCAAGGACGTTTCCGTCAAAACTTACTTGGTAAACGTGTTGACTATTCAGGACGTTCAGTAATCGTCGTTGGACCATCATTAAAAATGTACCAATGTGGATTACCAAAAGAAATGGCTATTGAATTATTCAAACCGTTTGTAATGAAAGAATTAGTTGAACGGGATATCGCAGGAAATATTAAAAATGCGAAAAAAATGATTGAAACTCAAGATGACGCTATTTGGCCAGTTATTGAAGACGTGATTAAAGAACATCCGGTTCTATTAAACAGAGCACCTACACTTCACCGTTTAGGTATTCAAGCTTTCGAACCAGTGATCGTTGAAGGTAAAGCGATTCGTCTTCACCCATTAGTATGTGAAGCCTATAACGCCGACTTTGATGGTGACCAAATGGCTGTTCACGTTCCGTTATCTGAAGAAGCACAAGCAGAAGCAAGACTATTAATGTTAGCTGCACAACATATCCTGAACCCTAAAGATGGAAAACCAGTTGTAACACCATCACAAGATATGGTTTTAGGTAACTACTACTTAACATTAGAAGAAGAAGGACGTATCGGAGAAGGTATGGTGTTCTCTTCTGTAAGTGAAGTTGAATTAGCTTACCAAAATGGATATGTACACTTACATTCACGTATTGCTATCCCAGCGGCTTCATTAGAAGGAAAACCATTTACAGATTGGCAAAAAGACCGTTTAATGGTAACGACTGTTGGTAAAGTGATTATTAACCAAATCATGCCAGAAGAGTTCCCTTACTTAAACGAGCCAACAACTGAAAACTTAATTGAACGCACACCTGATAAATACTTCCTTGAACATGGAGTAGATGTCAAAGAAGCGATTAAAGAAATGGACTTAGTACCTCCATTCAAGAAAAAACATTTAGGTAACGTCATCGCAGAAGTGTTCAAACGTTATCAAGTAACTGAAACATCTATCATGCTTGATAAGATGAAAGATTTAGGTTATAAATACTCAACTCGTTCAGGTATGACTGTCGGGGTTGCGGACGTTATTAACTTAGATACTAAAGAAGGAATCATTACAGATGCTCATGACCGCGTTGAGAAAATCACTAAGCAATATCGCCGTGGTTTAATTACTGAAGATGAGCGTTATAACAATGTTATCCGTACTTGGGAACGTGCGAAAGACCAAATTCAAAACGAATTGGTTGAAAAACTACCACGTCTTAACCCAATTAACATGATGTCTGATTCTGGTGCCCGTGGTAATATCTCTAACTTCACTCAGTTAGCTGGTATGCGTGGTAACATGGCGGCTCCAAGTGGTAAGATTATCGAATTACCGATTACTTCGAACTTCCGTGAGGGATTAAACGTACAAGAAATGTTTATCTCTACCCATGGTGCGCGTAAAGGTATGACCGATACTGCCTTGAAGACAGCCGATTCAGGATACTTAACACGTCGTTTAGTTGATGTGGCACAAGATGTTATTGTTCGTGAAGATGACTGTGGAACAGACAAAGGTCTAGTAATTAGAGCGATTAAAGATGGAAATAGTGTCATTGAATCACTAGAAGAACGTCTCATCGGTCGTTACTTACAAAAAACGATTCGTCACCCAAAAACGAACGAAGTTATTATCTCTAATAACGAATTAATTACAGAAGATATCGCGCAACAAATTATTGCTGCTGGTATCGAAGAAGTAACGATTCGCTCAGTATTCACTTGTGATACGATTCATGGTGTATGTAAACACTGTTATGGACGTAACTTAGCGACTGGAGACGAAGTTGAAGTTGGTGAAGCAGTTGGTACAATCGCTGCCCAATCAATCGGTGAGCCTGGTACACAATTAACAATGCGTACATTCCATACGGGTGGGGTTGCCGGTGGTGGAGATATCACTCAAGGTCTTCCTCGTATCCAAGAGATCTTTGAAGCACGTAACCCTAAAGGGTTAGCTCAAATCACGGAAGTGGATGGTGAGATTGAAGCGATCGAAGAGAAAGCTTCAGACCGTACTAAAGATATTACTGTTCGTGGTATTACAGATACACGTACATATAACGTGCCATTCCAATCAAGACTTAAAGTTACTGTTGGAGAAACTGTAGAACGTGGTCAAGCCTTAACAGAAGGTTCAATTGATCCGAAAGAATTACTACGAGTAACTGATGTTATCACTGTTGAAAACTATCTATTACATGAAGTACAAAATGTTTACCGTGGACAAGGGGTAGAAATCGGAGATAAACACGTGGAAGTAATGGTTCGTCAAATGCTTCGTAAAGTACGTGTTATGGACCCAGCTTCTACAGATATCTTGCCAGGAGCATTATTAGATATTGCTGACTTCACTAAAGCCAACGAAGCAGCAATCAAATCAGGAGAAGTTCCTGCAACTGCACGTCCAGTTTTACTAGGAATTACAAAAGCAGCTCTAGAGACAAATTCATTTATCTCTGCTGCATCATTCCAAGAAACGACACGTGTCTTAACTGACGCTGCTATTCGTGGAGATCGTGACGAATTGATCGGATTGAAAGAGAACGTTATTATCGGTAAACTAATTCCTGCCGGAACTGGTATGAACCGTTACCGTTCACTTGAAACGTCAACTTCTGAAGATATCGAACGAATTTTAGAAGAAGAAAGAATTGCAAAAGAAAAAGCCGAAGCTGAAAAAGCTGAAGCCGAACAAGAAGAGAAAGACGCTAAGTCTTCATTTAAATAATTAAATATTTTCAAATACAAACGCCTGCTCACTGAGTTAAATTAGTGAGCGGGTGTTTTTTTGTATTTATATTCTATATGGAGAGGATACAATACAAACCGAAAAATATAAATGGGAAAAAAGGTAAAGCGCCAGTGAACTTAAAACTGAATAAGTATCTCAATAAGAAATAACATAGTGCTGTAGTCGATGTAATAAATAAAAACATAGGGAATAGAGATACAGGTATACATAATGAAAGGATAGTAAAGACTTTAATATCAGCTCCTCCAATAGAGGCAGGCCTTAGCGTGTTAAAAATTAAGAAAGAAACAAAGGTTACCGATGAAAGCAATAATTGCATATCAAATTCAAGATCGCTGACGTAAACAATATACAAAACAAGACATAAAAGAATGAACTGAAGCAAATCAGGTACCATCATAGCGTGTATATCACAGTAGATCATTAACAAGCTTACTAAGGTAAAGACCAAGATAAAGTAGAAGTGATACTCATTAAACACAAAGCTAGACCATACGAACAGAAGACCACTCATGATTTCAACTATTATATAGTAGAAAGTCGTTGGCTTATGGCAATAACGACACTTAAATCGACTTAAAACTTGAGAAACAATTGGAACTAAATCAAAAGCTTTGAGTGTAGTAGAGCAATGATCGCACGTAGAACGACGAGTAAAACGAATTTGCTGGTGTACCCAATCAAAGGCAAAGCAATAAGTAAAGGACCCAAGACAACTACCGATAATAAACTGAAAAATATATATCATATAAAAACCTCCTAATGATATATACAAGAAAAAAGGTCAATTCCATTATTAAATTTACATAAAATCAAAAATAATATATAAAAGACAAAAAAAGGTTGACGGTTAGCTGAATTTCATGCTATATTATTTCCTGCTGTTACGAGAAAAAGTAACTATTACCTAACAATAGAGACTGTTTACATTAAATTTACAAAAAATTTTCAAAACTATTGACAGATTGTAAATGCAATGTTATACTTATTCAAGTCGTTACAGTAATGTTTGTAGCGGTTACAAAAAAAGCCAAAAGCGAATAAACAATCAAAAACTTTAACTAGTTATTGACATCGTTATGGCGTATATGGTATTATTTAAAAGTTGTCTTAGCAGACAACGAGCACAAGGAAGTGGATTAAATACTTAAAAAAGTTATTGACTTTAACTTCGTAAACGTGCTATAATAATAAAGTTGCATCACAACCGCAACGAAAGCTCATTGAAAACTGAACAAAGATAAACACACCAAATGTGTAAGGGGATCTGTTCTACGGAACAGACAACCAAACAATTTCGCTGGACGGCCACCAGTTTAAAAGAGGCCAACAAAGCTAGAATAGTAATGAGCAAAAGCTCAAACAATCAATTATGAGAGTTTGATCCTGGCTCAGGACGAACGCTGGCGGCGTGCCTAATACATGCAAGTCGAACGCACTGACGGAGAGCTTGTTCTCTTGACGTGAGTGGCGCACGGGTGAGTAACACGTGGGAAACCTACCCTTCAGCGGGGGATAACCATCGGAAACGATGACTAATACCGCATAGACGACAGAACCGCCTGGTTCAATCGGG
>NZ_JBGQQZ010000065.1:0-13731 GCF_045528575.1 Ruoffia sp. FAM 24228 | reverse complement strand
TTCATCCGTGGTAAGATGGGTGTAGGTCATTTGTGGTCACTCCTTTGTATTCTTTGGTCGGAATTACAAGTTGAGTGTACCACAAATGGCTGTTTTAGTTGTCTAGCTTAATTTTACAATCGGCGAAAATAAAAAAGGTGTGTTGTAAGATGAAATGCAACACACCAAATTCTTATTAAATATTTCTGCTTTAAGTTGAGTTTAGTAGATTATTATTTGCTGAACTTCACTTTCAAACAGAAATGTTGAGTTCAGCTTTGGCATTTACCAATGAACTGCATTTTTAACGAAAAAAATGGAGTTCATGTCAACAAAAAACGCTAAACTTCAATTCTCTCACTTTCACTCTTACTTACTGATAATACTGTGCCTGTGCACTCCATAATTCCTGGTACTTTCCTTTTTCATTCACCAGTTCTTTGTGTGTGCCTCTTTGTACGATCTCCCCTTGATCAAAGACGAGTATTTCATCGCAGAATTTGGAGCTTGAGAGTCTATGGGAAATATAAAAAGCTGTTTTATCTTTTACTAAGTTATCAAAGTTTTGATATATTTTAAATTCAGTCATTGGGTCCAGTGCAGCGGTCGGCTCATCTAAAATCATAACTGGCGCATCCTTATATAAAGACCGAGCGATGGCTATTTTCTGTTCTTGGCCCCCAGAGACACTGACGCCTGATTCTTCAAATTCTGTTCCCAGGTAGGTTTCTTCCTGATTGGGTAGATTTCTAACGAAGTCGCCTAACCCGACTTTATCTAAGGTAGACAACACTTTCTTTCTATCAAAAGAGGGTTTTACAGAAACGTTTTGTCCCAATGAAAATCCGACTAGATGGTAGTCCTGGAAGACAACGCCAAACAGATTGAAGTATTCTCTTAAATCATACTTATGGGCATCGATTTTATTCATTTTTATTGTCCCTTCACTCGGTTCATATAAACGAATCAGTAGCTTAATAAACGTTGTTTTACCTGAGCCATTTTCTCCAACTATGGCATACTTTTTACCGACTTCAAACTTTTCAGTGATGTTCTTTAGGACTGTTTCATCTGAGCCGGGATAAGAAAAACTCATATTCTCTATTGCGAAATGATAGTCATTATCTAACCTTTTTTCTACAGGTAAACTGCCGACGACCTCTTCATCAGGCAAGTCCATGAATGCATAATACTGCTCTAATTCACCTGGTGAAGAAATCATCATCATGCCGTGCTGGATAACATCTGGTAAAGCAGAGACCATTTGACTGAGTGCGCTGGAAAGTTGAATAATCAAAGCAACAGGTAAAGCTCCGATTAAAACAAGCAAGCCGACATAGGCATAGGTCAAATAGGTCATCACCTGAAATAAGCCGGTAGTAGGGATCATCATGGATCGAAAGCGTTTATAGTTTTCAGACAGTAATCTCCCTGTCTGTTCAGACTCAGCTCTTTTATTTTCGATCATTTTTTCAGTTAAATTGTAGAGGCGCATTTCTTTTCCGGACTTAAAGTCCTGAAGGATCCCATCTTCATAGAAAAATCGGGCATTAGATTCTTTCAATTCCGCAAGAAGCGCTTTTAGCCGTTCACCTGATTTTTTGGATGACGCGATTTGAATCCATACACTGATTCCAATCAGTAGAAGAAAGACACTGATAACAAGACTTGGGTGCATCCACCAAAAGTCGTCTGGTAGTAAGCCGGTGTCTACTCTAAATAACGGAGTGAGTAAAATAACCCCCCATATAATACTGACCAATCCAGGCATCATTTCTTTTATACGGACATTGATCATCGGAAGAGAAGATTGGCTGCTCATCATATTTCGGTTGATGATTTCTAATTCTTCTCTTACTTCTGAACTTTCCGCATAATGGTAATGCATAGTTAACATCTTTTTATTTGGTTCAGCAAAGAGTTTTCTAAAAAACAGAGAATCCTCATGAGTGATTAGCGGGTCTATCCATCCAGAAATCAGTTGCAACACCAACAAGATGACCAAATACTGCATGATTAAAGAAGGGATGCGTGTCATGTCATCTCTTGTTAAGGCATCCACAATTTGGGTCATATAGATGTAGCCGATAAAAGGCAAACTGTATCTCGCCAATGATTGGACAAAGAACAGAACATAGTAAGTTTTGCCAACTCTAAACAAATCTTTAAAGGCACGTTTATACACGGTCAGCTTTTCCATTAAATCACCCCTCCTGTTACGACTGGCTCGTCTTCTTCCTCTTTTTCTTCCTTATCATGTTTATAGTAATAGGCTTGTGCTTCGTAAAGCTTAAAGTAATCTTTTTGCTCAGCCATTAATTCTTCGTGCGTTCCGACTTCTGTTATATCTCCATTTTTGATGTAAATAATGCGATCACAAAAACGGGTAGACGAAAGTCGGTGAGATATAAAAATAGATAATTTATCTTTAGAAAACTGGAAGTAATCCTGATAAATCTGATGTTCGGCGATCGGATCCAAAGCCGCAGTCGGTTCATCCAGTAAGAGAACGGGTGCGTCTTTATATAAGGCTTGAGCTAGTTTCAATTTTTGTAACTGCCCTCCCGACAAATTCACTCCATCTGGATAAACAGCGCGCACAATTTTTGTCTCGTCTCTTGACTTGAACTTTGAAATGATGTCAGTCAAGCCACTTTGTTTCAAGACACGATTATACTTTAATTCATCAAAGGGCAAGCCTTGAATGACCGTCTCTTTAATGGAATAGGTCAATAAAAATTTCTCCTGAAATACAGGCGCAAATAAAGCATAATAGTCTGAAATGTTAAACTCACTCTGAGCTACTCCGTTAATATAAATTTCTCCAGTATCTGGTTTAAGTAAACCGGCAATTAAATTAGTCAGTGTCGATTTCCCAGCCCCGTTTTCTCCTACTATAGCTAAATTTTCGTATGGTTTAATGGTTAAAGATACATTGTTTATCGTTGATGTATCATTATTTGGATAAGTATAGGTCACATTTTTTAATTCAATCGACAGAGGTTCTTTTGGCAAAGGTCTGCCTTCTCCATGGTTAAATATTTGACCTTGAGACATAAAGTCATCATATTTTTTTGTCTCGTTTAAACTCGTATTCATTTTGCCTATAGCGTTGACTAAAGTCATGATGGTTTGAGCTAAGATCGTGACAGACCCGGCAAAGATGACAAAGCTAGAAACCGGAATCGCTCCTGCCGCAATCAATTGAACACTTCTAATATAAGATAAGGCAGATAGACCGATAATCCCTATATTTACCAGAGTACTTTCTGTCCATGTCAACTTTACTTTCGGTTTGATAAGCCGGTGGTATTCCGCAATTGTTTTATCTTCAATCTGCTTGAACCAGTCTTTCATCTGGAAAATACGTACATCTTTAGTGATACGGGATTCCCCATACACTTTTTTCAAGTAACGTAATTTTTGAGAATTGGCTGCTTTCGCTTGAAATAATTTCCGGTCCATCTTCACTTGCCATACGTTAAAGAAGACAACGATGAGCAGAAACACACCCACTAAAACAAGAAACAGAGATTCTAATTGACTTAATATATTGATATACAAAACAACCCCTAGAAATGAACTGCATAATTCAATAATTTCTGTTACTAATCGGCCAAAAAGGGTCGTGTTGTTATCGGTCAATTCACTGGCATTGTTGTATCTCTCCTGCGCTTCTTTTCCTATAATGAGCGGATAATCCAGCTTCAAATACTTCGTTTCAATTTTATTTCTCATGAAATCTCTCAAATGGTTCATATTCTCTTCTTGGTAGAGCATAAAATAGTAGTTACCCATTTGAGCGATGCCAATAAGAGCAATAAATACGAGTAATCTTAGTAGGTATTCTCTAATCGCTACCCCTTCCATTGACCACTGAATCACAAAAGCAGATAAAAGCAATTGGAGTAAGGGTAAGGCCGCGCTAATAAGGGGAGCTAATAGAATGGCTATAAATACTGTCGGTTTGAATGCATATAATTCCTTCAATAGAATTTTTGTATACTTCACTTTTTCTTTCATCTTCATCACCTCAATCGTATCTTACCAAAAAAAATACACTCCCTATTCAGAAGTGTATGAATGGTTAGTATTTGGTTACGAACGGTTTTTAAGCGGCAATGTCACTTCTGTCGCAAACACGCCATCTTCCCATTTACGGTTGACCATGCCTTGATACCTCTCCACTGCCTGGTCAATTCGGTACAAGCCATAGCCTCTTCTGTTGATGCTTTTTAATGAAAACAGAGAAGGTTTTGGATTCTCTGTCATCGTGTTCGTCACATTAATATATAACGTGTTTTTCATTGGTGCTATGTATAAACGAATAAAACGTTCATCAGAAGAACTGGATTCTTTCTCAGTCGCTTCTATAGCATTAGTCAGCAAGTTACCCAATATAATTGCTAAATCGACATGCTCTACACCCAGTTCATTTGGAGCAATGGCTGTCGCATAGAGGGAAATCCCTTTTTGTTTAGCAGCTGTCAACTTTGTATTAACGATGGCATCTATCATCGTATTTCCTGTTTGAATGATCGTATCGACTTGATTCAATTCATTGGTCAGCTGTTTAATATATGCATCCAGTTCATCCAGACGGTGGTCATTCATTAAGGTGTGCATCACCTGTAAATGATTGCGATAGTCATGACGAATGCCTCTCATCTGTCTATAAATCGTTTCGACTTCTACACTGTATTGGTCGAGTTCCTTCTCTTGTATTTTATAAAAATCAATGCTCTTTTTTTGCCTAACTATAACTATCCCTGCACTGAGAAGGATAATAAGTACGACGGTTAGTCCTATCCAATCAGTCATTGTAAAACACCGCTCCTTTATTAAAGGCATTAAATTTTTCTTGAACTGTTTTAGCGAGACGCCTAGAAACAGGGACGGTTTGTCCGTTGGATAATTCAACATCTGTTTTTAATAGGCGATGGATGTGAGCGACATTGACTAAGTAACTTCGGTGAGTCTGGATAAAGTCAGCGTTAAGCTTGTCCTCCAATTCTTTTAAAGGACGAGTGACGGTTATCACTTGATTGTTTAAATGAATCTCACATTCACGTTTAATGACTTCAATGTACAGAATATCATCCAGTAGAAGTTTATGCATCTCACCTTCTGCTTCCAGTGTTAAGGTTTCTTTCACTAAGGGTTTTTTATCGAGATGTCTTTGAATGACTTGCTTAATTTTGTCTCTTTCAATGGGTTTGAGTAGGTAATCCAGTGCCTGGACTTCATAACCTTGAACGGCATGTTCGGCGAATGCGGTCGCAAAGACGAGCGTCACTTCATGGTCTATTTCTCTTATTTTCTTAGCCACTTCCAACCCATTAATCTGCTTCATCTCGATGTCCAAGAATACAATATCTAAGCCCTTGTTGTCTTCTAACTCAAAAAGAAAGGCTTCTCCACTTGAATAGGAGGATACTTTTGCGTGTAGACCCATTTCTTTGATTGTTTGATTGATTAGTGACTTCATCGCATCGAGTTGAATGTTTTCATCATCTACTATCGCTATGTGTAATTCTTTTGACATTCAAAGACCTCCTCTTCTCCAATACTCATACTATCCGTTCCACTTGATTTTTCCTAATCATCGTCGTTAGACATAATATAACATAAATGATTGATGGCAATAACAAACAATTAGTGGTTGGTCGTTTTTTTAAGCATTATGGTGTTTATTATTATGGTGTGTTGTAAGATGAAACGCAACACTAAAAAAAGTCTTTGCATTCAAATATCAAACGTGGTATTATACTGATGTTGCACGCAAATGCATAATAATTAACTGTGGTTTAGCATATAAATCACGGCAGAAAGGAAGTAGACATATGAAAGCAGGAATTCATCCAGAATATTCACAAGTAGTTTTCCGTGATACATCAACAGGTTTTGAATTTTTATCAGGTTCTACAAAAACATCAAATGAAACAGTAGAGTGGGAAGATGGAAACACATATCCATTAATCCGTGTTGAGATTTCTTCAGATTCTCATCCATTCTATACAGGACGTCAAAAATTCACGCAAGCCGATGGACGTGTGGACCGTTTCAACAAAAAATTCGGTTTCGCAGACAAGAACGCAAAACAAGAAGACTAATAGCATAGAAACGTTGTTAATACAACATTCAAGAGGTTTACTGTTCATAGCAGTAGACCTCTTTTTTTGTTTGTTAGATAAATAACTTAAAAAATTTAAGAATGGTATTGTATTAAATTCACTATCGTGTCTATTTGTAAAACATTAAGCACGCTGGACAAACTACTTTTCATTTGGTGCGTAAAGGTGAGTTGATAACCTATCAACCGTGTTTATCTAAAAAGTGAGTCACAATTAGTCTACGGTACGTGGATTGTTAATAGAGTCAGTAAGGATTAAAATAGTCTAGAGGTGGGTATATGGATAAAAAGAGTAGAAAACAATTAATAAATGAGTATAAAAATAGAAAACCAGAGATGGGTATCATCTCCATTAAAAATAATTCAACTAAAGAACGTTTTTTAGACATATCTAAAAGTATACAAGCAGATTTAAATAGTCACCGCTTTAAGCTAAAGGCAAACTGGCACCCTAATCATAGAATACAAGTGTTATGGAATGAACATAGTGAAGCAGACTTTGAGTTCTCAGTCATTAAAGAATTAGAATATGAAGATTCGACGGTAGATTATACAGAAAAATTGGAAGCCATTTTAATGGAATGCTTGGAAGCTGATCATTATGCAAGCAGATTAAATAAAGAATAGAAGAAGGGGTAAGGAAGCGAACCATGGATAATATTAAGATAGGTAATTTGATTGCTCAATTACGACAGGAAAGAGGATTGACTCAACAAGACATTGCGAATGCGTTAAGTATTAGTAATAAGACAATATCAAAGTGGGAGTGTGGTTTAGGAGCGCCCAATATTTCACTCTGGGCAGATTTATCCACCATTTTAGGAGCAGATGTCGTTGATTTAATGGAGGGTGAAATGACTCTAAACGAACCTGATGGTGGGAATATAAATAAAATCCGCTTTTACGTCTGTCCGACATGTCACAATGTTTTAGTCAGTACAGGGAGTGCATCAATCTTTTGCTGTGGAAGAAAGTTGACTCAACTTGAAGTGGTAGAAGATGAACATGCTCCAAATATAAAGACTGAAGTGGTTGATATTGATTATTTTATAACCATTGATCATGAAATGACAAGAAATCATCACATTCTTTTTGCAGCTTATGTTAAAGGGGATAAGTATTTCTTGAACCGTCTTTATCCCGAACAAGATCCGACAGTGCGTATGCCATATATGGCAAATGGTCAGTTATATTTATATTGTATCCAACATGGATTAACTAAGTATTCTATATAAAATATCTAAGCAAACTTGGCTACCTAGTTTAATAGCAGAAACACCTGACGACAGATTTATGCGTCTAACCCAGGTAGCTTAACATTCGCTTCGCAAGTAGTTGCGATTAACTTCCAAACAGTTGCAGCAGCTAACAACTATTGGAAATAAGAGACAGTATAATCCTCAATAATTGTAGTTATTTTAACTACATTGTTGAGGATTTTTTTGGTCAGATAATGTCCTTGAGAAAAAGTCAGGGACACGATATACGATTTTATGCCCTTGAAAAATCTTAAGGACACAATTCACACTTGCGACCATTATCCCATCATTGCATTTAACTCAATGCCTGCCTTCGCTTTTTTGAAGGTCAATAATGAAAGTTTAATGAGCGGTTTCATTGACTTTAAACGTTTAAAGCGTTACCATTCTAATAGATATTTGATTGAAATTTAAACTAAATTATTAGGAGGATTTATATATGTTATTTGAAAATGTTGTCGACGCAATTGGGTATACACCCGTAGTTAAAATCAACGGTCTAGATGATTCTTATGCAGATGTTTATGTAAAACTTGAGAAGAATAATCCAAGTGGATCAGTGAAGGACCGCCCTGTAAAATACATCATTCAAGATTTATTAGATAAAGGTGAACTAAAACCAGGTGGAACAATCGTTGAATCAACAAGTGGTAACACAGGTGTTGGTTTAGCAATGGTTGGAGCAGCGTTAGGTATTAAAGTTATTATCGTAATGCCAGACTCAATGAGTGTTGAGCGTCGTAAACTAATGCAAGCTTATGGAGCAGAATTAGTATTAACACCAGCTTCAGGTGGAATGAGTTTAGCAGGTGAAAAAGCGGAAGAAATTGCTAAAGAGAAAAACGCACCAATCTTCGGCCAATTTAAAAACGAAGCAAACGTAACTTCACATGAAGAAACAACTGCCCGTGAAGTATTAGAAGATGTTCCGGATGTAGATGGTTTCGTTGCAGGTATTGGTACGGGTGGAACAATTACAGGTGTAGGACGTGTATTAAAAGAAAATAATCCAGAAACAGTTATCTGGTCAGTGGAGCCAGAAGCTTCACCAATCTTAACAAAAGGAGAAGCAGGATCGCATAAGATTCAAGGTTTAGGAGCGAACTTTATTCCAGAAATCCTTGACCAATCTGTCATTGATAAGATTGAGACAGTATCGAACGATGAAGCGATTAATACAGCTGTTGAGTTAGCGAAGTCACAAGGGATCTTAGCTGGATTTTCTTCTGGAGCGAACTATGCAGTAGCATTACGTTTAGCAAAAGAATTAGGGAAAGGTAAGAAAGTAGTCGTTGTATTGCCAGATAGTGGAGAACGCTACTTATCTTCTGGGTTTTTCGGCGATGGACAAGCAGAATAATTATAGAGACGAAGCCCTTGAACTCGCGCAATACATTTATGAAAATGACCCTGCCGCAACAAGCGTAGAGGAAGTCACTGACTTATACCCAGGCTTTAAAGCAGTTAAAAATCATTTAGAAGCGCATAAACTTTACTTAGAAGGTGAAATTTATGAAGCACGCAAATTATCAGAAGTGTCTCGAACTGAAACAGGGATAGAAATTCATCCCGGCGCAAAGCTCGGTAAGAAAATCTTTATCGATCATGGTATGGGTGTGGTTATTGGTGAGACAGCGATTCTGGGAGACCGGGCTAAGCTTTACCACGGAGTGACTTTAGGTGGAACAGGGAATGAGAAAGGTAAGAAGCGCCATCCAACAATTCAACATGATGTTGAAATTGGAGCTAACGCGACTTTACTAGGTAACATTACTGTTGGTCATCACGCCAAAATTGGTGCCGGTGCCGTCGTATTTAAAGACGTCCCACCGTATGCAACGGCCGTAGGCGTGCCAGCTCGTATTATTCTTCATGATAAAAATTGGAACCGTATCGGGGAATATCAAATTTAAAAACAAAGACGTTCAGTCTCTCTATTGGAGATTGAACGTCTTTTGTGTACATTATTGACCGTCTTTAATAATTTGAATAAATCGGTCAGTGAAATTTGCGGTAAAACCCCATAAAACTTCATCAGGAAAATGGTAAAAAGGAATTTTTTGTTTGACTTCATTAAAGGGATATTTTTCACCTTGCTTAATCAGATGAAATGGAAATTCCTGATTTTCTTCCTTACCCTGATTTTGTGTATACTCAAAACTCAATTGATAAAAAGTGGGTTTGTTTTCCATTAACTGGTCTAAAGGAATTGTGAACAATCTTTCTACTTCAATATTTGGATAAATATCTTCAAAGGCCACACTGGTAATTTCTCCAACGTAACAATAAATAATTCGATTGGCAGCAATAATATAATCGATTTCCCCATAGAGGTTAATGTTCTCACGTTGGATATTTAACTCCTCCATCGTTTCACGAACAGCAGCTTCTTCAGGTGATTCATCCGTTTCAATGCGTCCCCCAGGGAAAGAAGTTTCACCTGGTTGTGAGATATGTTTACTACGAACTTCATACAGCACATGCCATTCATCCTTTATTTTTATGAGCGGGAGTAGAACAGCGTAACCTCTTTGAACTCCGAGTGCTTTAGCATCATAATGTTGGATAATCTGTCGAATTTTCTTCATATTCTCTTCCTTTTACTCTCTCGAAAATATTGTTAAAATGATGCCATTAACGGTATACTATAACTAATATTTGAAATGAGGTGTGAGTTATGTCTTTTGGTAACGATGATAACATTTTTCGTGCATTACAGCAATTTATTGACCAGTATGGAGATGAATTTGAAAATATTGAAAAAGCAATTGAAGCTTTTATGTCGTTTTATAATAAAGGTAATCTAGAAAATGAGATAGAATCAACACCTGAAATGGAATCAGCAGAATTACTCGAACTATCAATGAGTATCGATGATGAGAAGCAGCGCAAGGCTTTATTACGTGAAGCGATTGAGTTGTGGCCAGAAAATTGGAACGCCCATTTAGAACTCATTGAAGGCTCTTTAGTTGAACAAATTGAACAAATTCGTAAACTGGAAATCACAGCGTTTCATAAATGGGAAGAAACAGATCAAGTCGGCTGGATAAATTATGAAGAACGTCCTTACTTAAGATTAAAGTTTATGTTAGCCGTGATTTTATTTAAACAAGGCTTGTTAGAAGAAACGTTAGAACATTTTGAAAACTTATATGAGATTGACGAGATGGATAGTTTAGGGGCACGTTATTATATTATGTCGATTTATTGCCGGACATATGACTTTGAAAGTGCCTATGAACTGTTCTCAGATGTCCCTTACCCAGCGAGTGAAGATGATCGAATGATTATTCCATTGCTTGTTGTGGCAGCTTTGACTAATAATTTGACGTATGCTAAAGATTTATTCTTAGATTTAGAAGAAGCAAATGACAATCTCTTTCAATTATTTATGGACGATTCTTGGCCAATGGATTTAATTTTAGGTTTTGGTGAAGTTGATCATTTCCAAATGAATTCCTTTGAATCTATTGCGGTTGCATTAAATGATATTTTACCTGTCGTAGTTAGCTCAGAGTATTTGTTTGACTGGATGTTGGAGGAGTATGAAGCAGCAGAACCGCATGAGCGGGTGAATTTAAATGAGAAAGTTATTTCGTTTACAGGCGCGTCCAAGCAATACCGAGCACAAACGAATCCATTTACTTATAAGTCCTATCTAGAAATACCCGTTCTGGCAGATGTCGTACATAATGCGGCGGTAACACTTCAAGAAATGGGACTGGTAAAAGTTGAAGATTTCTCAGCATATACTGAAAAAGAGCTCTTAGCCGTGAAGCATATCGGTCCACAAACCATTAAGCAATTAAAAGCAAACGGTGTAAAATTCAAAAAGAAATAAGCACCCCTGATTTAAGCATTTCCGAGCGCAACTTGTGCAGGAAGTGCTTTTATTGTTCTTATAAAATATAATAGAATATAGAGGCTGTATCACTCCTGTATTGAAGGGAATCCAAACCTTGAGATAATTACTTTTAGAGTGTAAAACCCTTTCAGTTTTAACTTGGATATGATACAGTGTTATATATAAAAGTAATACAGATTAAATAAAAAAATACGTATAAATCAGTTGAAATAAAGGAGATTATTATGGAAAGAATTGGGAACTTTTTATTAATTACTAAAGATGGCGATAACTATACAGTGAGTATGTCTGCAGAATTACAAGATGATGTTGGAACCGTTGGTTTTGTGGAATTTAACCAAGAAGATAACTTAGAAGTGGATGATGCGATTTTAAACTTAGAAGCATCAAAGACAGTATTAGAGATTGCATCTCCCATTGCTGGAACAATTGTAGAACGCAATACAGCAGCGGAAGATAATCCTCAATTATTAAACTCAGCGAAAACAGAGGAGAACTGGTTAGTAAAATTAACTAACGTTGACGAAGAAGCATTCAATGCTTTAGAAGAAGCTTAAGCATAAGCAATACATGGACGCATTTAAGTAGGGGCCAAGCCCTTTACTTAAGTGCGTCTACTTTATCTATGAAAATGTGAAATTGAAAGGACGAGTTATATGGAAGCAACCGCAGATCTTGAATGGATGATCCAATATTTATCAAAAGAAGATGATGCCCCTACACTTGAAGAATCGGAAGATGCTTTTAAGAAATGGCGTCATTTGGTCAATGTCCGTCCACCAAAAGCAATCTCGGAAGAGTACTTAGAACATGAGGACCGCTTTCTAAAAGCAAATAATAATCAAGAAGAAGCAGTAGCTTTAGAAGATTTAACGCCAGTTGCAGGAGATAATATTTATCTTTGGAAAGGTGACATTACAACTTTAGCGGTTGATAGTATAGTGAATGCAGCCAATTCAGAGCTGTTAGGATGTTTTATCCCAAATCACAATTGTATAGATAATATTATTCATACAAAGGCGGGTATTCGTTTACGACTTGCATGTCACGAAATTATGACTGAACAAGGGAAGAAGGAACCGGTAGGTAAAGCAAAATTGACCCCAGCCTATCACTTACCAGCCAACTATATCATTCATACTGTTGGGCCAACTGCCAGTGGCAGAGTGACAAGAATCAATCAAAAGTTACTTGCCCAAACATATCAGGCATGTTTAGAGATGGCTGATCATAACCAACTTGAAAGTATTGCTTTCTGCTGTATTTCAACCGGGGTCTTCGGCTTTCCGACTGAGCCAGCAGCGGAGATTGCGATTAAGACAGTTCGTGATTATTTAATTGATCATGAGACAGATTTAAAAGTGATTTTCAATGTGTATGAAGACGAAGATGAAGCGATATATCAAAAGAAATTAATTAAAGGAGACGCATGATGGCAAATTATTGGAAGACCCTTGAAGCAGAGCAAGGAACTTTAGAAGATGGACAAGTGTTACAAGGATTGCTTGATGAAGCGGATGCCATTGTTGTAGGTATTGGAGCTGGAATGTCAGCAGCAGACGGCTTTAAATATATTGGATCGCGCTTTACAGATGCCTTTCCTGACTTCATTGAAAAGTACGGCCTACTAGATATGTTACAAGCAAGTCTGTTTGACTTTGAAAGTGTGGAAGAGTATTGGGCATTTCAAAGTCGCTTCGTTGTCTTAAACTATTTAGATCAACCAGTAGGGCAGTCGTACTTAGATTTAAAAGACATGTTAGAAGGACGCAATTACCATATTATTACAACTAATGCCGATAATGCCTTTGATATAGCCGATTATGATAGTGACCATGTCTTTCACATTCAAGGTGAGTATGGTTTATGGCAATGTTCAAAACACTGTCATCAACAAACTTACCGCGACGATTCAGTAATTCGTGAGATGGTGGAGCAACAGGAGAACATGAAAGTTCCGTCTGAATTAGTACCACACTGTCCAAAATGTGGTGCACCTTTTGAAATTAACAAGCGAAATGAAGAAAAAGGTATGGTGGAAGACGGCGATTTCCATGCACAAAAAGATCGCTATGAAGCCTTTCTAAAAGAAAATGAAGGCAAAAAAATAGTCTTTTTAGAAATCGGTGTGGGACACACAACGCCTCAATTCATTAAACATCCCTTCCAAAAAATGACGGAAGCAAACGACAAAGCATTATTTGTTACAATGAATAAGAAAAATTACCGAATTCCAAAAGCGATCCGCCCGCAAACAGTTCATTTAGCCCAAGACATCGCTAATACGATTCACAAAGCTAAAAACTTCGATGCGGTCAAATAAACATATAATAAAGCACTCGTATCCCAGTGATGCGAGTGCTTTTTAGCATGTGCGCCCGGCATGGGCGATAACTTGGTGGTGAAAGTCCACTACAGACTTGGCAGTAGGAACTGTTAGCTAAAGGCAAGGGTGTCCACCGTGAGGTGGAATCTGAAGGAAGCCGGAGGCAAAC
>NZ_JBGQQZ010000064.1:0-13942 GCF_045528575.1 Ruoffia sp. FAM 24228 | reverse complement strand
TTTTGATGATAATAAGATTCTATCATTACTAATTCATCCGTGGTAAGATGGGAGTAGGTCATTTATGATCACTCCTATTCTTCGTGGTGGAAGTATAGTTTGAGTGTATCATAAATGACTTTTTTATTTGTCTAGCTTAATTTTACAATCTACGGTGTATTTAATCTTAGCTAGCAAATAATAATTGAAAAGAACTTTATACTCCATTTTTCGATAACTTCAAATCATATATCGTAGTTCCCCCATCACTCCTCCAACCTCCCCAATTCCAATATCTCAATCACATTCGGTTTGGGTTGGCGGACTATCCCTGCCTTGGTCAACTTCGTCAAACTTCTGCTGAAGCTTTCTGGAGACATTCCTAGGAAGGATGCGAGTTGTTTTTTGGTTGAAGGGATCTCAATTGATAAGCTTTCTTGTTGGTTGTATGCTTCTAACAAGTAAGCCGCTAGGCGGTGGGACGTGCTTTCTGAAGTTATCCAAGTGGTTTGCTGTTCGGATTCGTTCAGGCGGTTGGATAACTCTTCCAGTAATTCTATAGCAATCTCTGGATTTTGAAGCAAGACATCTTTGAAGACATCGCGCTGAATACTGCAGACCGTTGTTGGCTCCTCCGCCTTGACATAGCGGTTTATTTGCCGGTGGCTGAACAATCCGGATTCTCCAATGAAGTCGCCCGCTTCTAATTGACGAATATACTGCTCCTTTCCCGACGCAGATAAGCGATATATTTGCACAAGACCCTTCTGAAGTAGATACAACGTATCTGAATCATCACCCGCTTGGTATAAATATTGCCCTGCCTTAAACTTCTTAACTTGAATCTGAGCTTGAATCTTCTCAATCTGATCACGTGTCAATGTTTGGAACAGGGGAATCGTGCTTATACAATAATGATAATTGGAAAAATCCATATACTCATCCTCTCACTAATGATTTATCTCCTCTCATTATAAGGCAAAGCTACCGACTTTTACTCTTTTTTGCATAAAAATAAAAAAAGCCAGAACATATTCGCCCTGGCTCATTTAATCTAATACTAATTATTTTTCTTGGCTCGCATCATAATCTACTGCTTTAACGAAGACATCGATATTCCCAGCAACAGCCTTAGAATAAGGGCATACAGTATGTGCCTCATCCGCTAACTTCTGCGTCTCTTCGCGATCAAAGTCTTGAATTCCCACTTGAATCTCAACTTCTAACTTAAAATCCGCCGCATCCGGCTTCTTGTAAAGACGTACTGTATGAAGAACTTGCGACGCATTCTTAACCTTATGCTTACCCTTCACCAATTCTAAAGCTCCGTGGAAACACGCACCGTAACCTAAGGCGAATAACTGCTCAGGATTCTGACCTTCACCCGAACCACCCATATCTTTAGGTGTCGTAATCTTCACCTCATACGTCCCATCCGCTAAGTAACTCACTCCATCACGACCACCCGTATTCACTGCACTTGTCTCATAAAGCTGTTGATAATCCGTCATCCCACATTCTCCTTTACTTATTTGATACCCCCATTATAGCACATACTAATCCTATTGCTCTTGACATAGGTCAAGGCTTGGCGAAAGTTTATGACTAGAATTCACAAAAATATTAAACTTGTGATTGCCCTGTAAGTGGATGAATCTATGCCATCACAGCTGGCGACTTAATATTGTCGAGTTTAATAACGTCTCGTTGTGCTTCACGAGACTCTGTTCCTCGCTAAATAGAGCCTCGAGTAAAAACTCTTAGAAAAGTTATTAAATCACTTTTCTAAGGGTCAACATTAAGTCATTGTGTGAAATGCGGGAAATACGGCTACACTTCAGTGTTTTGCACCTGTTTGTTGAGCCAGGATTTTACTATCTCTTTTTCTCTTCCCCTAGGCGCTCTGCGATGACTTGACTTGAGGTCACTATTAAGTTCATCAATAAACAAGCTTATCCTTCTTACCACAAAGAATTTGGACATTTAGAAGGTGATACCATCATCGGTAAAAACCATAAGAGTGCCGTGATCACCTTTGCGGAAAGAGCGTCTAAGTTAATCATTGCTTTAAAGACACCCGGCCGGAAGGCCGAAGACATCGAGGTCACCTTGACCAACTGGTTTAAACAGCTACCCAAGAATCTTTTTAAGTCGATAACGTTTGACTGTGGCAAGGAATTTTCCAACTGGAAAAGTTTAAGCAATCATCAGGATATTTCTGTTTTCTTTGCAGATCCGGGCTGTCCCTCTCAACGTGGCCTCAACGAACATTCGAATGGGCTCTTGCGTAAAGATGGATTACCTAAACAAATGGACTTCAATGAAGTGAACCAAGCGTTTATTTCTTCGGTCGCCATTCGTAGGAATAAGATTCCTAGAAAGTCTTTAAATTATAAGACCCCGTTGGAGGTCTTTCTTGAGAATGTGTCTGGGTTAAATTATTTCTAGTTTAAATTGACAAACGAAAATATACATCTTCACTCACACCAGCGTCTTCCCCCA
The DNA here is from genome assembly GCF_045528575.1 of Ruoffia sp. FAM 24228. Classification (NCBI taxonomy): domain Bacteria; kingdom Bacillati; phylum Bacillota; class Bacilli; order Lactobacillales; family Aerococcaceae; genus Ruoffia; species Ruoffia sp. FAM 24228. The sequence goes on along the minus strand of NZ_JBGQQZ010000064.1, from coordinate 11,461 downwards.
CAAAACCAGCCGGACTACTATTACCACTAGCTCCTTCACCTTCATAAGGAACACTTAATCCTTCTGCTTTCGACAGGTATTCTGAATCACCCGTACTCCATAATTTCAACTTATTCTTAGCAGCGTAGTCTTGGGCTTGGTAGATTGCTTGGACATACTTACTGTTAGGGAGGTAGCCATTGATATAGCGAGCGATAGCTAAGCCTCAGTGACAAGAATCTTTTGAAGCAAGATGCCATCAACCCAGATATGGACTAGATCCCTTTGATACTTATCTTTGGTTGCCCTTCATACTCGATTTGTATGAGGACAGCCTCTTTGAGCAAGTCGCGCACCCTATTCTTCGCCTCTTTTGCGTAAGGTTTATTCTGCATCTCTGACGCATCAATGAGCAAGAATCGTGCTTTTATAGATGGTTCCTCTGCTCGATCCAAGATAAAATCAGTCGTATCGCCATCAATCACACTGAAATCCTTGACAGTAATAAGCTCGCTTTTGTTCTGACTCTCGGCGAGTATTTTGTAGCCTAAGATCTCTTCTGTGACTTTTGCACTGATTGCGGTAGGGAAGATGACGCTGATTAAAATCACAACCACCATGAAAGTATTGATTAATTTTTTTCATCGTAATTCTCCTCCCTTCGTTCTATAACTAGTTATTATACTCCGCTTTAATATTATGACAATGATGGGTGTTTTTAGGAAAAACAAAAACCAGCTTCCTACATTACTGTAGAAAACTGGTTGTATTTTTAATATCTATTGGAAAACGATTGTGTAATTTCCATCCTCAATCTCTGGGTTAATTTTCAAGACTGTCATAATCGCTTGTTGGGCTTGTTTGTTAGCTTCTTCTAATAGGCCGTTAGCAGTGGCTTGTTCTTCAACCACTTTCTCTTGCTCAATAGCGAAGGCTTGATAGTCTTCAATCTTAATTGGGTTGAAGATTGAGTTCTCTTCGTCCAACACTTTGATAGATACTTCATCTAGTTCATGAGACAGAATTTGAGAATCCGGGATATCAATGTAAATTTCTGCATCTCTCACATCAACATTCACAGCTTCCATGTCAATCCCAGCATGGATAATACCTGAATACGTTAAGATAAAATTCTTCTTAGTGAAAGGAACGTTCCAACCGTAAAATGTGTTCTGGTCCTCGAATGCGCCAGCATTAGTGTAATGATATTTAGTCGTAGTCAACTCTGATACCGTTTCAATCTGATGTTGTATTAAATTACTATCAATAGTTGGGCCTTCTTCTTCATCACCACTTGTTATAGCATAAACTCCTATACCCAATAGAAGAACAAGTACACCAATCACTAATGCAGTAAGAGAAAAAAGATTCAACGACTTAAATGCATTCAACCACTTTGGTGAAGAATTACTTCGTTCCTTGTTATCCCCAACAGTTGACTCATCTTTCAAAACTTTTTCTTCTTCCGTCAACTTTTTATCATCCATATCGCTACCTCCAATAATTAGTTTATCGTGTTTAACTTGTAATAACAGTCAATTTATTATAACAAATTAAACGGCAATAAGCCTTAACTATTTTTAGTCTTTTTGACTATTTTCAATCTTCGCCGATGTAATAAGAGAGGTTACAACAGCCATCAACTTATTACCATCAATACTTTTACTAATATTAAAATTCTCCTGATTTTCTTTATTACTTATCAGATTCTTCCAGAAGACTTTTACATCTTGCTCGTAGAGATTAATATCATAGAGAAGATTCGCTAAGTAAATGATTAAGTCTTGATGACTATATATCTCATCTATACTTAAGCCTCCAAAATTATTCGCTTCCTCAAGTAAGACAAACTTTCTAAAATACTCTGGTGGCACATTGGATTGTAAGCCCAATAAAGGGTTAATTAATAGCTGAATAGATGATATTAATAAATTAATTGACATCCCTAGAGCATATTTTTGAGAATTAGACAACATATCATAATTATGTTCAAATTTCTTAATCTCGCGGGTTAACTCTTCACAGCACAGTTGTTAGTTACTTTCTTCACGCTTACGCCAATGCTGATAGCCACTTTTGGAAACACCTAAAACTTGGCAAATCTTCACAACACTAAACCCGTGTTGGTGCTGTTCTATGAAGTCATAAATTACTTCTGGTCTTTGGCGAAGATGTCCATACCCTTTTTTAAAATTGCGTTTTCCTCTTCAAGATCACGCAATTTCTTTTGAAGGTCCTTCACTGCTTTGTCTTCTGGCGCGCTGTTCTCACAGCCGATAAAGTTTGAACCGTCTTCACTTTCTTTTTATTTTTTTGACCCAATTGTGAAGCGTTTGTTTGGCTACATCTAATTCTCTAGCTACTTGCACGACAGCTTTTCCAGTTTGGAAGGCTAACTTTGCTGTGTGTATTTTAAATTCTTTATCATATTGTTTTCTCGTTGTCTTACACTCCATCCGTTCAATTGGTTTATGTTTAGTATACATTAAACTCCCAATTTAACATATCCCATATTTAGACTAACATCAAACTGCTCAATACTTATATCTCTATACTGCATATAAACACTTACTTTCAAAAAGATATTTGTAATTAATAATAACTTTTTAGGAGGAATAAGCAAAGGGAATTTTGTTGATGCATGAAATCAGACCAGTTTATAAGTATTGTAGAAAATGGGGTTAGATTTCTGTAATTAGCTAATGAACAAAATTTTATATAGTAATTAAATAATAAATAAGCAGGAAATCCGTTACTATCAGTAACGGATTCCCTGCTTTCAATTGTTATTTCTCTTTTATATTGCTACTTCAATTATTTCGCAATTTCTTGCCCAGCAATACGCCCGAAAGTAATTACATCTGAGATAGCATTGCCACCTAAGCGATTCTCACCATGCACAACGCCTGTTGCTTCACCTGCAGCATAAAGCCCTTCGATGACATTCCCCTCTGTATCTAATACTTGAGCTTGTGTATTAATAACTACTCCACCCATTGTATGATGTACAGACGGTTTACATTTCATCAGATAATATTTACCCTTTTCTAACGAGTGAAGTCCTGAACGATGATTGAAATCTGGATCTTTGCCATCCTCAGCATATTGATTTACCTTTTCTACGGTCTGTTTAAGCGCTTCTGAATCAATATCAAAATGTTCTGCTACTTCTTCAATTGAATCACCTACAACAAGTAGTTCTGACTCTAACAACTCATTGTATTCTGCCTCATGAAGCTCTTTAGATTGAGAAATTTGGTCTAGCTCATCATTCCATAATTGGTAGGCGTAAGAACCGGTTTGATCTAAGATAGCTTTAGAAATCACATCTCTACGTTCTAATTCTTCAACAAACCGTTGACCTTCCTGATTTATAAGAATAGCTCCATCAAATCGAGTATCAGCGAGTAATGAAATCATACCTGTTTCAGGGTTAGAGACCGGGTATGTTTGAATATTTTCCATATTGGTTAGAGCAGCTCCAACTTCTTCTGCCATTGTTAACCCATCCCCGGTTGATCCGACTGAAACTGTACTTAAATATTCCTCGCCATATTCAGAATTGGCTTCTTCACGCATTTCAACATTCGCACCAAAACCTCCACTTGTTATAATTACACCATCATTAGCATGGAATTTATAATCCGTTCCATTATTATGAGTTGCTTCAACACCAACGACTTTATTATTTTCGTCTTGGATCAGTTTTGTAGCTTTAGTATCAAGATAAGTAGCCACACCTACCTCATCAGCCTTATTCTTTAATTTTATTACTAACTCCTGACCAGTGTGCCCAAGAGGAATTAATGCACGCTCAACACTGTGTCCTCCGAATTGGAAAAGCTGATCTTCATAAAATTCTACCCCTACATGGTCTTTCAGCCACTCCGCAGAAGCTAAAGCATTTTCAGCTAAAACTTGAATAATTTCAGGGTCTCCCTTTTCATTCCCACCTTCAAATGTATCCTGATAATATAATTCAACACTATCCTTTTCAGAAATACCTAATTTCTCTTGAACCCAATTACCCGGTGCATTCATTTCGCCCCCACTAATAAGAGTATTACCTCCTACTGCAGGCATTTTTTCTAGTAACAAGACTGACTTCCCAGCTTCAGCTGCTTCAATAGATGCACTTAGTCCTGCACCACCAGCTCCAATAATGACAATATCATAAGTTTCTTCTTCAATTTCTCTCGACTCTTCAGTATTACCTTTTTCTATTGTAGTAAGTGAGATACCTGACTTTTCGATCGCATCTTGCACAGCTTGTAAAAATCCTTCACTTGTCGCTGTTGATCCTGATACAACATCCACTTCTACAGAATTATTCTCAATAATGGCGTCACTTAGTGATTGATACACCGGTTCAGCGAGCACTTCATTCTCCTGACTATCAAGCACCTCAATCGATTGAATCTTTTCATCTTCAACCGTCACTTCTACTTTTACATCCCCATGCTTTCCTTGTCCAATCCCTTCAAACACTTTAGCATCGACAGATTGAGAAGGTATTACTGACATCAACACGGCTAGCATTAATAATAATACTGTAAAGATAAGACTTGATTTATTAATAAACTTCATATGTTTTACTCCTTTATAAATTATTTTGATTAACTGAATGCCACTCTAGAGGATAGTTCAATGGTTTACAAGTTACTTTAAAAAAATACTCGAATCAAATTCGAGACTTTTCAATGACAGATAGTCAAAAAAAAAACATTTAAGAATACTACAGCCTCCTCCCTTTTGATTAATTAGTATTGAAAAAACCTTCATAGACTATCATACGATTGCCGTTCATATTGTTATGCACTCTTCAAATTCATTATATAAATATTTTTTATATGAGTCAAGGGATAATCAAAAATTATCATTGATATTAGATGACAATCAACTGGGAAGAGAGAACTGATACTATGTTAAGAAATTGGACAAATTAAATTGAGATATTCCAAAATATTTAATTTGAAGCTAACGCGCTTCGCTTGCTGGCCTTATCGTAACAGTTTCCTTTGCGGCTCATGCTCGTAATCATGTTGTGTTCACGCAGAATTCCTCGGTATTCATGTGACGCATACTGGCTGGTACGATCTGAATGATGAATCAGTCCTTCTGTTGGTTTTTGTCTACCAATCGCTCGCTTTAGCGCAACGATGACTAGCTCTTTTGTCATTCGATGGCTCATATGCCAACCTAGTATTCTTCGCGAATATAAATCCATAATGGTCGCTAAATATAGCCAGCCTTCATTCGTGCGGATATACGTAATATCGCCGACCCAAACCTTTCCAGGAGTGTCCACTTGAAATTTTTGATTCAGTAAATTTGGATAAATCGGAAAGGAATGTTTGGAATTCGTTATCGCTTTATATTTCTTGACCTTTTTTGAGCGAATTCCCTCCGCTTTCATAATTCGGGTTACTGTTTTCTGAGAAACATTTATTCTTTTTTGATTTAATTTTTTCGTAATTTTAGGACTGCCATAAATAGAGCGTGAATTAATATAAACCTCTTTTATTTGGCGGGTTAACTCTTCACAGCACAGTTGTTGGTTACTTTTTTCACGCTTACGCCAATGGTAATAGCTACTTTTGGAAACACCTAAAACTTGGCACACCTTCACAACACTAAACTCGTGTCGGTGCTATTCTATGAAATCATAAATTACTTCTGGACTTTGGCGAAGATGCCCATAGCCTTTTTTTAAATTGCGTTTTCCTCTTCAAGATCACGCAATTTGTTTTGAAGGTCTTTCACTGCTTTGTCTTCTGGCGCGCTGTTCCCACAGCCAATAAAGTTTGAACCGTCTTCACTTTCTTTATATTTTTTGACCCAGTTGTGAAGCGTTTGTTCGGCTACATCTAATTCTCTAGCTACTTGTGCGACAGCTTTTCCAGTTTGGACGACTAATTTTGCTGCGTGTATTTTAAATTCTTTATCATATCGTTTTCTCATTGTCTTACACTCCATCCGTTCAATTGGTTTATGTTTAGTATACATTAAACTCCCAATTTAACATGTCCCATATTTAGACTAACATCAGCTTGACCAATTCAATCATCCACCCCAAGCTGACATTTCATTATGGTAGTGCAAGCTACTACGTAATATTCAATAAAAGCCCCTTATTTTACATTAATAAGAAATCATTTCTATCTATTTCATTATTATGTCTTCTAACAAATAGTTGGAATTATATAGTTATTAAACATTATTTGAGGCAGAATTATGCTAAAAGAATATCAAGTAAGTCGCCCTATCTCTTCCAGTAATGGTGGAGCACCTTCTGATTAGAAATAGCTTTTCTCCGCACTTGGTAGAGCTAAAGTCCAAACAACTGGGGCTATCTAGTCGCTATAATCATGAACTATGTAGAATTCCTTTACACCAAACAAATTAACTATAATTTGATACCATTATTTTTCTAAAATATCTATTTTATGCCTAGTGCGACTTCCTTTGAGTAAAAGCATCCTTACGTAAAAAACACCTCCCTAGATTAATTTCTAAGGAGGTGCTCACATATAGTCTATTCTTCACCACTTGGGTAGATAAGATATTCTTCACGAGTTGATTTAAATGATAGTAATTTTTCGTCCCATTTTGCGATGATTTCTTCCACTGGCTGGCCTGCTTTCAAGTCCTCTTCAATAGACGACTTACCAGTTAATTTAGCTAGCCATTGATCTTCACGCCACTCAATCTCATCTGGGTATAGATTATTCAACACGTGAATCATTGATAGACCCGTATAAAGTGGATCATATTCTTCACGGTCTGTCACATAAACTTCGACCCCCTCAGCGAGCTTCCCTTCAAGCTTTTGTCCAGGAGCGGGAGTAAAGGCAGCTGCTCTGAATTTAACACCACTTAAGTTAAGGTCATTCAATGCTTGGGCGTATTCCTTACCATTCACAAAGTCCGAGCCAACCAATTGGAATGGTTTTGTTGTGCCTCGACCTTCGGAAACATTCACGAATGTCTCAAATAATCCGGTAATTGGGTAAACATCTATACTATCGGTTGTTGGCATATTGGGTGATGGCATTACGAATGGAATATCTAGTTCAGCATAAGATTCACTTCGGTCATAACCTTGCATTTCAACCACTTCTAGGTCAACACCCAAATCAAATTCCCCATTAAAATACTGTGCTAACTCTCCAAAAGTCATCCCGTGAACTAACGCTAAATCCTTCAAGCCAACAAAAGAAGAATGTTCTTCTTCAACAACTACTGGACCTGCAACTAAATCTCCACCTAACGGGTTCGGACGGTCAAGTACGACCACTTGCTTCCCTTCTTCAGAGGCTGCTTCCATAATATTATACAACGTCCAAACGTAAGTATAATAAGTTACCCCCGCATCTTGAATATCAAAGACGAGTAGATCCACATCTTTTAACATCTCTTGACTTGGTTTACGTGTCTCCCCGTATAAACTATATACTGGTAATTCTGTTTCTGGATCCGTATAAAACTCAACATACTCCCCCGCTTCAGCATTCCCACGAACCCCATGTTCTGGACCATATAAAGCGGTTAATTTAATATCAGAATCTTCAAATAACAAATCAACAGTTGTATTTAAATCCTGGTCAACTCCGGTAGGATTCGTTACAAGCCCCACTCGCTTCCCTTCAAGTAAATCTTTGTGATCAGACAACAACATTTCTAGACCAAACTTGAAATCATCTTCAGCCTGCACTACTGGCAAGCTAGTAATTAGAAGTGACAAACCTAACATAAACACCCCTAACGCCTTCAAAACACCCGACATACTTCCTTTTCTCTCCATACACTTTCATTCCTTTCTGATTAACTATAATTACACGCCAAATTAGTGAAGCGCTTTCTTTAATTTATTATAAACATTTGAAATATAATTACAAGTCATATCTCACGATTATGAAATAAAATTTATGAAAATCAAATAGAGTTCTTCAATTTATGATGTTGGTGAGTTAATCTCACTGATATCATAAATCGTAGAACCATAAAATAACAAAATTTCTTCAGAAGTGAATACAAAAAAAGGAGGATTAAGATACCACTCTCCCTCAAAAAATACTCTACTAACTCAACTCCGTCTCTCGCACAGACTCACTAAAACCTCTGACATTATAATTTGTATGATACTCACTCATTGCTTGTTCGTAATACAAGTCACCAAAAACTTTATTAACGACATTGATGCCCATCATGCTTTTAATCAACGGATTAAACAACTTGGTCACACCTATACGATGATTGGATATCTTCGCAATTTCTTTAACAAGATCCGTTGTTGTGACATAATCTACATTTTGAGGATGGTAATAACCTCGGTCCTGGTTATCAATAACTAACCTTAGAAACTCTGATAAGTTATCTACATGTAACATACTACGTCTATTATCATAATCAGGGAAAAGTGGTGTAACTTTAGCTAACTTAGAAAGTCTAGGATAATTCCCTTTCGATTCATGCCCATAAATCATTGGCGGACGAACATAAGCCACTCGAAAATCCTCGGATTCCAATCGCTCTAACTCGCGCTCAGCTTGCAACTTACTATCCCCATAGAAATTATCTGGCTGAGGCACTGTATCTTGTCTAATAGCAGCTTGATCAGTCCCAAAGACAATCATACTACTCATATAAACAAAATGCCTTACACCCTCTTTTTTAGCCTTGCTGGCCACTTGCACAGTTAGATCACGATTGACTGAATAATACAAATTTTCTAATGACTTATTTGATGAATTATGTGCTATCCCCGCCACATGGATAATTGAATCATAACCACTCCAGTCGATATCTTGCCACTTATCAGTTTGCAAGGATACCTTATCAACTTGATACTTTTCTGGCCAGAGAGCTAACCATGCAGCAAGCCTATTCCCTATATAACTATTTCTTCCTGTAATTAGAACTTTCTTCATTATCAATTCACCTAACCCAATTTATTTACTAACTAAGACTTACCCCATTATAACAAAATAAATCTGCCCTATGAACGATATACACAATATAAATGACTTACATGTATTATATGTTTCTTACATAGAAATAATAAAAAAGTGTTAATGAAAGGATCTCTCTCACCAACACTAACAAAAATTCTACTGTAATTAAAAGCGTTCCACAACACTCATCAAATAATCCTTCAAGCCATCCTTCAGTTCCGGATGTTGTAGCCCATACTCGATATTAGCCTCTAACATGCCTAATTTATTTCCTACATCATAGCGTTTCCCTTTGAACTCTAAGGCAAAGACACGTTGCGTCTGATTTAAAGTATCAATTGCATCTGTCAATTGTACTTCACCACCTCGCCCTGGTGCTTGCGTTTCAAGAATATTAAATATTTCTGGCTTCAATAAGTAACGACCAATGATTGCTAGATTACTTGGTGCATCTTCAGGCTTAGGCTTTTCTACAAAGCTGTTAACTGCATAGATTCCCTCTTCTACTTCAGATGTCGGATCAATCACACCGTACTTAGACGTCTCTTCATGAGGTATTGGTATGACCGCTAACGTGGATGCTTTCATCTTGTCATAATTATCAATCAATTGCTTGGTCAAAGGGACATCATCGACCATGATATCATCCCCTAACATGACCACAAACGGCTCATTACCAACAAATGAGCGTGCTTGATAAACTGCATCTCCTAAGCCCTTAGGACGTTTCTGACGTATAAAATGCAATCGAATCTCCGTTGTTTCTTCCACTAAGGCAAGCAATTCATCCTTACCCGTTTCTTGTAAATTATACTCTAATTCAAAATTCGCATCAAAATGATCTTCGATTGGACGTTTGCCTTTTCCAGTGATTACAATAATATCTTCAATCCCTGAAGCAATGGCTTCCTCCACAATAAATTGAATCGTTGGTTTATCTACGATTGGAAGCATCTCCTTCGCAATCGCTTTTGTTGCAGGTAAAAAACGTGTTCCCAATCCAGCAGCTGGGATCACTGCCTTACGTACTTTTGACATAATCATTCTCCTTCTTAATAACTATAAAATAAAGGAACTTCACAAAAAATGAAGCCCCATAAATTAATATTACAAATAAATCTAATTATTATTATATACATCACGTGTATAAATCTTATGGCTCACATCTTGAATATCTTCGGATATACGGTTCGCTAAAATACTGCTTGTTATTAATTTGAATGCCGATAAGTCATTAACAACCTTATACCCTTCAAAGGTTTCTTCTTTAATCGTTGGTTCATAAATGACCACTTCAACACCTTCAGCACGAATTTGCTTCATAATGTCAAAAATCGCTGCTTGTCGAAAATTATCAGAGTCTGTCTTCATTGTTAAACGATGGATACCGACAACTTTTGGCTCCTGTTTCAATATTTGGCTCGAAATGAACTCTTTACGTGTTACGTTAGAATCCACAATCGCACGAATTAAATTGTTTGGCACATCCCTATAGTTCGCAAGCATCTGTTTAGTATCTTTTGGTAAACAGTAACCACCGTAACCAAAAGAAGGGTTGTTATAATAGTCTCCGATACGGGGATCTAGGCTAACACCGTCAATAATTGAGTTAGTATCTAACCCTTTAGACTCAGCATACGTGTCTAATTCATTGAAATAAGACACACGTAAAGCTAAGTAAGTATTAGAGAATAACTTAACTGCTTCAGCCTCCGTTGAAGGCATTAATAGAACTTCAACATCATCTTCTTCAGCCCCTTCAAGCATTAAATCAGCGAAATTCTGGGCACGGTCGGATACTTCCCCCACAATAATACGTGATGGGTGCAAGTTATCATATAATGCTTTCCCTTCACGTAAAAACTCAGGAGAGAAGATGATTCTATCTGTCCCATACTTCTTATTAATACGCTTAGTATAGCCTACAGGAATTGTCGACTTAATAATAATCGTCGCTTCAGGTGCATATTCCAAGGCATCTTCTAAAGCACCCTCTAAGATAGCCGTATTGAACTGATCATTGATATCATCATAATCAGTTGGTGCAGCGACAACCACGTATTGAGGTTGATGGCCATAAGCATAGTCTTTGTCTGAAGTTGCTTCTAATTGAAGATTACCCTTAGCTAAGAATTCCTCAATCTCTTTGTCCTTGATTGGAGAGAGACCTTGGTTAATCAAATCAACCTTACTCTCAACAATCTCAAGTGCTCTTACGTTATTATGTTGTGCTAGTAAGACTGCATTAGATAGTCCTACATATCCTAAACCTACAACTGTTATATTCATTCATTACTCCTTAAATAAATTCTTAATTCACTATATGTTATTATAGCAAATCTATGTCTTGGTAAAAAGAGTATCTACCACTCAAAAATACTATATACTACATATTAAATAATGGTGTGTTGTAAGATGAAACGCAACACTAAAAAAAGACATGAAGATTCGTTATACTTAAGTCACCACAACATAGTATAAGGAGAGAATCTTCATGTCACACACTCATTTTAACACAAAGAAATCTA
>NZ_JBGQQZ010000063.1:0-14056 GCF_045528575.1 Ruoffia sp. FAM 24228 | reverse complement strand
GTGGTGAATTAACCATATCAGAAAGGGGGTCTTTTTTCATCACCTAATGGGTGATGAAGCAGATTACTTTAAAGACTATTAAATCAATGTTAGGAAAGACTATTAGTAAAACTATGAATTATTCAGGGGAGATAAGTTATACTAACGATTTTCTAGGTGCATCTCAAGCAGGATGGAAAGCCATTCATTATACACCCTAAACACAGACGTGACAATCCAATGCATCCAACGTCGATTGAAAATATTTCTGAAATCATCAAACTTTTTTCTCACGCTCTAGCAATTATTCAGATTGCTTCACAAATAGTTAATACATCCATGCTAGATTAAGTCTAATATATAGGAGGAATTCAAATGACTAAAATTTTAATTATAGAAGATGATTTGGAATTAGCAAATATGTTCCAATCTGTCTTAGAACATGCGGATTATGACGTTAAAACAGTTGGTAACGGTGTCCTTGCTCTAGATTATTTAGATAAAGAATATGTTGATTTAATTATAACTGATATTATGATGCCAGAAATGGATGGCTATGAATTTGCAGAATCCATGCGTCAAATCGGAGACGAAGTCCCTATTCTAGTTATCTCAGCCAAAGATGATTATGAAGATAAGAAACTCGGCTTTAGAATCGGCGTCGATGATTATATGGTTAAACCTATTGATGTTAAAGAAATGGTACTGAGAGTTGAAGCTTTACTTCGCCGTTCTAAGATAGCGAACAGTCGCCATTTAATTATTGGAGACACAACTTTGAACCAAGATAACTTCTCAGTTACTACTGGCGACGATGTTTCATCACTGCCACAAAAAGAGTTTTTACTCTTGCAAAAACTGTTATCCTATCCGGATAAGATTTTTACCCGTCAACAATTAATGGATCAAATTTGGGGATTAGATACTCAAACAGATGAACGTACCATTGATGTACATATCAAACGATTACGTGATCGTTTCTCTGATAATGAAGACTTTAAGATTATGACCATTCGTGGACTAGGCTATAAGGCAGATGTAACACAATGAAAAAGTGGCTTGAATCACGCTTATGGATCTACTTTTCATTTGTAACTTTAATACTTACGATTGTTTTCGCTGCTGTATTAATTATTATAATCTTAGTTTTGGAAGAGTTTGCCCTATTGCCAAGTTTGGAGGGGTCTCCTAAACTTTCTTGGGTCATCCCTATCATCTTTAGTAGTGTAATTGGTTTAGTGATATCTGGAATTGTTATGATCCAAATTCTAAATCCAATTATCAAACTTAAGAAAGCGATGACCAAAGTGATAGAAAGTGACTTTTCAGTGCAATTGGATGAAAACGAACGGATCGCTGAAGTATCGGAATTGTATCATTCTTTTAATTTAATGGTCAACGAATTAAGTAGTATTCAACGTTTACAAAGTGACTTTACATCCGTAATCTCACATGAGTTCAAAACCCCTTTATCTTCGATACAAGGGTATGCACAGCTTTTACAGTCTCCTGATTTGTCCGCAAGTGAGCGGGAATCTTATCAGCATCGAATCATCGTTGCAACTAAACAACTTTCTGGCTTATCAGATAATATATTAAAATTATCAAAACTTGATAATCAGTCTATTTCAATTGAAAGAAAACCTTATCGTTTAGACGAACAAATCCGTGAAAGTATTTTAAGCCTCCACAACCAATGGGAGGAGAAAAACTTGACGATGACGATCGACTTAGATTCAACCGTGCTCTATGCCAATGAAGATTTATTGAATCAAGTTTGGATCAATCTATTAGATAATGCAATCAAGTACAGTGAGCAGGATGGACAAATCATCGTGCATCTAAAAGACTCAAAAGATTCGGTTGAAATTATTATCGAAGATACGGGGATTGGTATTCCTTCAGAGAAGTTAAATATTATTTTTGAGCGTTTCTTCCAAGTGGACGGTAGTCGCTTTAGCTCAGGTAATGGGCTTGGTTTAGCGATTGTTAAACGTATTATTGATATCCACGAAGGAACTATCGAATATCAAAGCGAACTTGGTGACGGAACGAAAGTCATCATTATATTACCACATAAGAAAATTGAACATATTAAATAAGTAATTCATGAGTATCCTATTCTTTTCAAATGAAAGGTCATTTGATTCTTCCTCTTAAGGATATCACGCATGAATCTGTTTACAGTAAAAGAGCGGGCACCATATTGCAATGGTGTCCGCTCTTGTTAAATTAAAAAGTGAATTAGTTACGACGGCCTCCACGACCACCGCGTTTACCTTCTGTATTACGACGTAAAGATGATAAGTTATCTTCACTATCTTTTAGGAATTGGTTCATTAATGAATCGAAGTCATTCCCACCACTATTGTTACTGTTGTTGCTTCTACTTTGTTGTGGTCTGCTATTTGAACTGTGGTTTGGTTTGCTATAGCTCCCTTTATTACTGTGACTTTGCCCTTTATGATCACTCGGTTTTTTATCGTGTGAAGGTGCAGGTCTTGTAGCTGCTTGATCTGGTTGTGCTTGCTCATTCGCTTTACGAATTGACAAGTTAATCTTTCCATCTGGGGTGATTTTAAGAACTTTAACTGTGACTTCATCGCCTACTGATAAGATATCGTTAATATCTTTGACAAATCCATCTGAAACTTCACTAATATGAACGAGTCCTGATTTATTTTCTGGTAATGAAACAAATGCACCAAAATTTGTTATACCTGTGACTTTACCTGAAACTTTTTGACCTACTTCAACTGACATTAATTACAATTTCCTCCTTGATTTTCTATCTATTGTAATGAGTAAGGGATTATTCTTGATTATCTTCTAAATCAAAAATAATTTCACCTGGTTTACTATAATAATAGTCACGTCTTGCAACATCTGCGAGGTATTCAGGATCTTGCATATGTTTATACTCTTCTTGTGCCTGAATGTTCTCTTGCATTGCTTCCTTTTCCAGTTCTTTTGCAGTAGCTAACTCTTGTGTTAACGCATCTGATTCCAGATATGCTTGCACGAGAGGGACAGCGGCTAGTGTTACTCCGATAATACCTATTGCTAGAACACCTAACGTTTGCACTTTAAACGTTTTTTTAGGTTTATTGTTTACTTCAGCGGGGTCAGCAGAACCATTCCGATGTTGTCCCCGTTGATTCGGAAGATACACAATTTTCTCATTTTTTCTATGATTATTTGTTTTCGATTGTTGCACGCGTTTCACCCCTTATTCATATCCGAGTATAACAGTATTTCTCTCAAATATCCAATCTAATTGATAAAATTTGGTGAACTGATTCGATTAAATTTTACTGCTCTAACCGTTCTTCCGAAATGATTTTGTACATATTTTGAGCATCTTCTTTTTTAGTTGATTCTTGCAATTCATTAACTTCAACGGTCATGAGTCGATTCCCGAAACGAATCGTTAACTCATCTCCGACTGCAACTGCTGAACTTGATTTAGCAATGTTACCATTAATTGTAATCCGTCCTTGGTCTGCTACTTCTTTAGCAACAGTTCGACGTTTAATTAAACGAGAGACTTTCAAAAATTTGTCTAGACGCATCTTTACACCTCCTGTGTTACTTGATTTAAGACATCAGCCGTATCTTTTGTGAAATTAATCAACGCAGATAGCCACTGATCATTATCTTTATTATATACATTTAAGCTGACTTCTAATTTATTTTTATTGATTTGTACTTTAGCTTGCAGCTGGACATTTTGTAAAGCTTGGAATATGTTCGCTCCTTGAAGATGCTTCGTGGCTTCTTCATTAAACGTGGCAATGACTTCTTGACGCTTACGTGTAAATGATACAATCCCTGCTTCAATACTGTAGTGTTTAATTAAAGCGATATCTAACAAGTCAGATACTTCATCTGGGAATTCACCAAATCGGTCAATCAACTCATCTTGCAAACTACGATAGTCTTCTTCAGAACTGATGTTTTGAATAGATTTGTAGACACCGATTTTTTGGATATCGTCATCAATATACTCGCCCGGAATATAGGCATCAATATTGACTTGCCATTCGAATGAATTCGTTTCACCAAAGGTTTTCGCACCATGACCTTGTCGAGAATCCACCGCTTCTTTAAGCATTTGCGTATAAAGATCGTATCCAACTGAATCGATGAAGCCGGATTGTTGCTTACCAAGTAAGTCACCTGCTCCACGAATAGACAAATCTCGCATAGCAATCTTAAAGCCGGATCCTAATTCAGTAAATTCACGAATAGCATTTAAACGCTTCTCACTAATCTCATTGAGTTGCTTAAATGGCTCATACATTAAATATGCATAGGCTAAGCGGTGCGTACGGCCTACACGCCCTCTAAGTTGATATAGAGTTGATAAGCCCATATGGTCCGCATTTTCAACAAATAGGGTGTTTGCGTTCGGTATATCTACCCCTGTTTCTATGATGGTTGTTGTTACTAGGACATCATATTCTCCACCAATAAAGTCGACTAAGACACGTTCTAATTCTACTTCTGATAATTGCCCATGAGCGACAGCCACTCTCGCATCTGGTACGAGATTCGAAATTTCTTCAGCCTTTTGATGAATAGTTGCGACACGGTTATGCAAGTAAAAGACTTGCCCACCACGAGCTAACTCACGTTCAATCCCTGTTTTTACAACACCTGCATTCAATTCCATTACATAAGTTTGTACAGGAAATCGGTTTTGGGGCGGAGTTTCAATCAGTGATAAGTCGCGCACACCAATCATAGACATATGTAAAGTTCTTGGAATTGGTGTAGCAGTTAATGTTAGTACATCTACATCGGCTTTCAATTGTTTTAGTCTCTCTTTATGCTTCACTCCAAAACGTTGTTCTTCATCGACAATTAATAAGCCTAAGTCATTAAATTCTATATCTTTTGAAAGCAATCGATGCGTCCCAACAATAATAGATAACTCGCCCGATTTGATTTTTTTAATATTCTTAGTTTGTTCTGCGCGTGAGACAAATCGGCTTAACATACCTATCTCAAAGGGCCAATCACTAAAGCGTTCTTGAATCGAGTTAAAATGTTGCTGGGCAAGTATCGTTGTCGGCACTAAAAAGGCTACTTGTTTACCATCCATAACGGCTTTAAAAATCGCTCGAATCGCTACCTCAGTCTTCCCATAACCAACGTCTCCTACAAGTAAACGGTCCATTGGTTTATCTTTTTCCATATCCTTTTTAATTTCTTTCGTACTTCTTAATTGGTCAGCTGTTTCGACATACGGAAAGGCATTTTCAAATTCTTTTTGCTCAGGTGTATCTGGAGTAAATGGATAACCTTTTCGTTTTTCGCGTTCTGCATATAAGGTAATCAATTCATCAGCGATGTCTTCAACTTTCGCTTGAACTTTTCTAACTGTTTTCTTCCATTCACTTCCGCCTAGTTTGTTTAATCTCGGTTGTTTCGACTCTGAAGCGACGTATTTTTGTAGTTGATTAATATTTTCAACTGGGAGTAAGACCCGAGCATTATCTTCATATTCAATCGCAACTAGATCTTTATGAACGCCACTTATTTCCATCGTTTCTATACCGACATAACGCCCAATTCCGTGACTTAAGTGGACAACGTAATCACCAACGTCTAATTCGTTATAACTCTTAATTCGCTCTGAGTTTGATAAGCCCTGTGATGTTGCTTTCTTACGTCTTAATTGATTGAATAATTCAAGTTCAGTGACTACAACCCAGTTTTCGTTTGGTAATTCAAACCCTTTGGCTAATGACGTCGTAACGATATTGATGGCCCCTGTTTGAGGTTCGTCTCCCTCTTGGATAACTGTTGGGTGAATATTATATTCTTCAAATAAATTCAATGCTTTAACAGCATCTTTATTTGTTGATACGGTCACTTGGACTAATTTCTCTTGCTTCAACCATTGTTCCATCTCTGCTTTAATTAGTGGCATTTGATGGAAGAACTGGTTCATACTTCGATATTGAAAGGCATAGACATCTGAGAAACGAATATTCGCTAAGCCACCTTGCATCAATGAAAAATATTGGACAGCTACTTTACTTCTTGATTGGCGAATTTCTTCATAGGCTTCCAATTGAATTGAAACACCTGGTAAAAGCTGTCCTTTACTGATTTCTTGCTCAATCCAAAATTGGTCTTGTTCAATGGCTTGAAATTCATTTTGTTGAATTCGCCCCATCTCCATAACGATGAGCCGTGCATCATTTTGCAAGTAATCAATGAGTGACGTGCCTTCTTTATCCCAGAAACCTAAGTAGGCATTAGCATATTTTAAAGGCTCTCCTTGTTCTAATAAAGTAAACTGTTCCTTTTGAACGGATTTTAATTGCAATTTTAATTCTTCATCTTCAATTTTTTTCAGATGTTTATCCAAATGTTTCTTTAATTTGTCTAAGATGCCTCTTTGATCACGGGGTGTAAAGATGACATCTTTGGCGGGGTAAAATTCAGTCTGTTCAATATTCTCCATCGATTCTTGCGTTTCTGCATTGAATAGTCGGATAGAATCTAATTCCGTATCAAAGAAGTCTAATCGAACTGGGTGATCTGCGTTTAAGGGATAGAAGTCAACGATACTCCCGCGAATACTATATTCACCAGGTGATTGAACCATCCCTTCACGGCGATAACCATATTGATTGAATAACTTTTCTAAGTCCTCTCTTTCAATATCCATCCCAATTCCCATTGTAATTAAAGCATCTTTCCAACGTTCAACTGGTGTGAGCCTCATGCGTAGAGCACCTGAAGATGCAACGATAATGCATGGCTTTCCGCTAGCTAATGCGTTTAATGCTTTAACACGATCAGCAGTATTGTCCATCGATGAAATTGAATACATCACGGCTAATGACTCTTCATTAGGGAATAACAATACCGGAACATCCGGCAATAAACTTACTAAATCTTCAAATAATTCATTTTGTTGTTTGTGTCTCGGTTCAATGACTAAATATTGTTGTGGTTGATTCAAATATTGTTGAGCAATAAATATAGAACGCGCACTATCGTCCAGGCCAGTAAGGAGTTTGGCATCCGAATCTTTTGAATTGTTGATTTGATTAATCATTGGACTAAAGGGTTGTGTATACATTGTTGTCATTCTTTATATCTGCTCCTTTCTATTAAAAGAATAAATACGGATTTAGGGGCTCAGTAACTGACCCCCTTTAATCCATATCTATAGTAATCTTATTCTACCATATCTTACTTATTATATTCACTCATAACGTGTTGGAAATCCTTGCCATCAAGCCAAGCTTCAATGGCATCCACAGTTTGGTCAACTGCATCATCAACTAAAATCCGATCTTCGGCTGTAAATCGCGCCAATACATGGTCAACGACTTTCCAACCACCTTGAGGACGACCGATACCAATCTTGGCACGCTTAAATTCATTCGTACCTAACATGTCGATAATACTTTTGACCCCATTTTGGCCACCTGAACTGCCTTTTTTACGGAAACGAACGCGTCCAGGATCCAAGTCTAAATCATCATGAATAACTAAAATATCATCTATATCAATACCATAATAGCTCATTGTTGGCAGTAAAGCTTCTCCAGAAAGATTCATGTATGTGAAAGGTTTCATTAGCAGAACTCTTTCTCCATTTCGATGCCAAATTGTATAGTCTGATCTGAATTTTTGTTCGGTCATTTCTAATTGATGACGTGTTAAAATTTCATCAATAGCATCAAAGCCAATATTGTGACGGCTGCCGTTATATTTGCTACCAGGATTGCCTAAACCTAATATTAACTTCACTTTTATCACCTATCATTTCTTAATAAAATCTCTTCGGTAGTATATCACAAACCTACTTATAAATCCTGAGTTTGAATTATTTTCAATTTGGAAACGTTTAAACTATAATTAGTATTGAGTCATAGGTTTTAATTGTGATATACTGAACACATAATGAAAGGGGATTTTTATTATGACAGAAACATTAGATAATATTATTTTAATAGGCGACGGCGCGGTCGGTTCAAGTTTTGCATTCTCATTAACTCTTCAAGGTGTTGGACGAGAATTAGGTATTATTGATATCGATACAGATAGAACTGTTGGAGATGCGATGGACTTATCGAGTGCCTTAGCTTACCATTCAACTAAAACAATCTATTCAGCCCAATATTCTGATTGTCACGATGCTGATATTGTTGTCATCACTGCGGGAGCTGCCCAAAAACCGGGTGAAACTCGTTTAGACTTAGTTAATAAGAACTTAAAAATCTTTAAATCTATCGTTGGAGAAGTTGTTGCATCTGGTTTCGATGGTATCTTTCTAGTAGCGACAAACCCCGTAGATATTCTGACTTATGCAACATGGAAATTCAGTGGCTTCCCTAAAGAGCGTGTCATAGGTTCAGGAACGTCTTTAGATACCGCTCGTTTCCGTCAAGAAATTGCTTCATTAGTGGATGTTGATGCTCGTAATGTTCATGGATATATTCTTGGTGAACATGGTGATACGGAATTTCCTGTTTGGTCTCATGCTAATATTGGTGGCTTACAAATTTACGAATGGATTAAAGGTCATCCTGGAACAGATGAGGAAGCTTTAGCCAATGTATTCTTTAAAGTTCGTGATGCTGCTTATGAAATCATAAAACGCAAAGGAGCAACATATTATGGAATTGCTGCTTCCTTAACTGCCATCTGTCGTGCTATCCTAGATAATACACATTCTATCTACCCTGTTTCTGCATATTTAGATGGTGAATATGGTCAAGAGGACGTTTATATCGGAGTGCCTGCGGTGATAGGTCGAAAAGGTATTATCTCTACTGTTGAAATTCCTTTAAATGAATTAGAACAAGATCGTATGAACCATTCTGCAAATACTTTACGTGATATCATTAATGAAAGTTTTGCTAACTTAGAAGAATAAAAATTCACAAAATAAAAACCAGACCCAAGAAGATAAAACTACTTCAACGGTCTGGCTATTTATTTGCTCATATAACTAAAAAATACCTTACTATTCGTTCTGAGTGCGAATAGCTAAGGTATTTATCAGTATATATAAGGCTACTTGAATTCTAATTCAATTGTATTCGTTAATATATCACGGTAGCTGTAACTTATGCGATCAAAATCATTTTCGTCTTGATTCAAATCTACAATGAAGACTGAACGATATGTTTCTTTTAGGACACCTTTACGTTCTTTTTTCTTTTTACGTCCCAATTGAACAGTCACACTAATCTCTTCACCAACACGATCTTCCAAATAAGTCTTTATCTCTGATAATTCATTTGGCATTCCCAATCACCTCACCGTCACATTATAGCACGTTGTGATTAAAAAAGTCAATGATACCACAACTCTTGAATAGTGACAAGCGAATTTTTAATTAAATTTCACTTAATTTATTAAATAATTCTTCGAATTCATATACTGTTAGTGTTTCGGCACGACGCTTGGGATCGATTTCAGCTTGTTCAAAGCCTGCGGCTAATTTAGTTTGGTCCGCTTCTCCATTTTGATAATAATTTCTGACATTATTCCAAATTGTTTTACGCCGTTGTGTAAAAGCCATTTGAATGAACTTCTCAAACTCTCTTGGATTCTCTACTTCAACTAATGCTTTCTCGCGGCGTCTCAACATTAAAACGGCTGAATCAACATTAGGTTTTGGAATGAAGACACTTTTTGGGACAATAAAGGAAATAGTAGCTTCCATTTTATTCTGGATGGCAATCGTCAATGAATTGTAAGCTTTCGTTCCTACTTCCGCAGTCATTCGTTCTGCCACTTCTTTTTGCATCATCATTGCTAAACGGTTGAAAGGCAAATCTGTGTCCAATAAGTGCATAATAATCGGCGTTGTGATGTAATAAGGTAAATTAGCAACAACGATTAAATCTTCTGCATCTTTTAAATAATCGAATTCTAGATCATTAAAATTCACTTTTAAGATATCCTCATGTACAACTTTTACATTCTCATATTCAGATAGTGTGTTACTTAATATTTTTACAAAACGGGGATCAATTTCAAAGGCAATGACCTCTTTGGCAGATAGGGCTAAGAATTCAGTTAGTGCCCCAATTCCTGGACCAATCTCGATGACCGTTGTATTTTTGGTAATATCAGATGTTTGAATCATTTTGTCTAAGATAGATGGCTCAACTAAGAAGTTTTGTCCTAAACTCTTCTTCATCTTTATATCGTATTGATTCATGATTTCGGCAGTTCTTGTGGGTGTGGCAATTAATCGTTTAGATGTTTCCATTTTGTTCACCTGCTTTCAATTGATTTGTTAATTCTTCTAAAGTAATCTGATACTTTGCTAGCTTTTTCTGTAATTGTTTACCATTAATGTGTCCAAGACGGTAATGGTTTGATATATATTCTCGTCGGACTTTTGCTTCGGGGTGACCAATGAGTTTGAGTCGCATTAATTCAGTTTTGTGAATAAATACCGGTTCGACAGTATTCGGTGTCATAACAGCTTCAAGTGCTTTTATAATGCTTTCTCTGGTCGCATGTTCAACACCTAAACTCTTTCCTCGCTTTCCTGCATTCGCCTCTTCTGGCTTAATATACGCGTGTTTAACGCTAGGGATCGCTTGTTCTATAATTCGTCGGATACGCTCTCCTTGAAAGTCAGGATCCGTAAAGACAATAGCCCCTAACTTTTCATGGGCTGCTCTAATTTCTTCGAGTGTTGCTTGATTAATGGCTGAGCCATTCGTTTCAATTGTCTGAACAGTTTTACCGAATGCTTCGATTAATCTCTTCGTATCATCTCGCCCTTCAACAATAATGACTTCTTGCGGCGTATTGGCTTGTTTATTATTTTTCATTTCGCTTCGTTTCTGGATACCAATTAAACAATTCAAAGGCATTATTCGTTGTTAAGGTCGCAATTTCATCTAGTGGCATGTCTTTCACTTGCGCGAGAACTTCTGCCACATAGCGAACATAGGCAGGTTCGTTGCGTTTACCTCGTTTCGGTACTGGAGCTAAGTATGGAGCATCTGTCTCAACTAAAAGTCGGTCATTCGGAACAACTTTAGCTGCTTCACGTACGTCTTCTGTCTTTTTGAAAGTTAGTACACCACTAAAGCTAATATGCATTCCTAAATCTAGGAATTTATATACGTCTTCCTTGCTTTCACCGTATGAATGCATGATACCACCTGTTTTAGGAATACCTTCTTCTTTTAAAATTTTATAAACATCATCCGTTGCATCTCGATTATGAATAGTGATTGGTAAATTATGTTCCTTTGCCATCGCAATTAAACGTCTAAATACTCGGTGTTGATCGTCTTTAGTAGAATTTGGCCAATAGTAATCAAGCCCAATTTCACCTAACATTTGAACTTTTGGTGCTGCGAGTTTTTCTTCGAGTTGCTTTTCGATGATTTGATTGTAACGTGACGCTTCTGTTGGATGCCAACCGATAACACTAATAATGTGTTCATTCTCTTGGCTGAGTAATAAACTCTTCTCAATGGTCTTCTCATCAAAGCCAACAACCGCCATATATTCTACATCATTATCTTTAGCTTGTTGGATAATTTCTGATTCAATGCCTTCAAATTGATTGGCGTTCAAATGCGTGTGGGTATCAAATAACTTCAAAATATCTTACCTTCCTTGTTAGAGTCTCTTATAAAGAATAACTGAATAAAACCTTAATCTCAATCAATAAACGAGACTAAGGTTTTATATATATAAATTATCCGATTAAACTTCCGTTTGCTGATTCTGGATCAGCAAATAGTAATGTTAATTTGCCATCTGATTCAGATGAAAGAATCATACCTTGACTGATATATCCCATCATCTTACGTGGTTTCAGGTTCGCTACAACTAGGACCTTTTTACCAATTAAAGCTTCGTTATCTGGATAGTATTTCGCAATTCCAGATAAAATTTGACGATGTCCTTTATCCCCAGCGTCTAAGCGGAATCTAAGTAACTTATTAGACCCATCTACTGGTGCAACATCGATCACTTCAGCCACTTTCATTTCTGTTTTAATGAAGTCAGTAAACTCTACTGATTCAGTTTCATCATAGACTAATTCCACTGATTCTGGATCCCAGTCTTCATCATCAACTTTACCAGTTGATTCATTGTTGCCTTTGCTACTCATTGCTTCTTGGATTAACTTAATTTCTTCTTCAGTATCTAATCTTGGGAAGATTGGCACACCTTTTTTAATCACTGTTGTAATCTCAGGCACTTGTTTTAGTGCAAGGTTTGACAACAAACGGTCTATTTCTGAAGGCATACCGAGTTGTTCAAAGATTTGCGCAGGCGAATTTGGCATAATTGGGCGTAATAAATGTGCCACAATTCGTAATGAATCTGCTAAATGATACATAACAGATGCTAATTGAGCTCGGCTTTCTTCTACTTTTGCCAAAGTCCAAGGCATTGTCTCATCAATATATTTATTCGTACGAGATACGATTGCCATCACATTATTTAAAGCCGAGTGAAAATCTAAACGTTCCATGGCTGCATGGTAATCTGCGATTTCTTTTTCGATAAATACTTCAATGGAAGCATCGAATTCAGTATTTTCAAAGGTTGATAAATCAGTTGGGATTTGGCCATCAAAATACTTATTCATCATCGCAATTGTACGATTTAATAAGTTTCCTAAATCATTCGCTAATTCAAAGTTAATATGGTTAACGAAATCTTCTGGTGTAAAGACCGTATCATTTCCTTGCGTCATTTCTCTTAATAAGTAGAAACGCGTAGCATCTAAGCCATAACGTTCAATTAGTGTATCAGGGTAAATAACATTTCCTTTAGATTTAGACATTTTTCCGTCTTTCATTAATAGCCAACCGTGAGCAAAAATTTGCTTCGGTAAAGGAATATCTAATGCCATTAATAAAATTGGCCAATAAATCATGTGGAAACGAGAAATATCTTTACCAATCACGTGCACATCTGCCGGCCAGAAATGTTTGAAGAGACTATCGTCATCATTTCCGTAACCTAGGGCAGTAATATAGTTAGATAATGCATCAATCCATACGTAAACGACGTGTTTAGGATCCGATTTTACTGGGATTCCCCAAGAAAATGACGTTCTTGATACAGCTAAATCTTCTAAACCTGGTTTAATAAAGTTATTAACCATTTCAGTCTTACGGAATGCTGGTTGTAAGAATTCAGGATGGGCATCGTAATATGCTTCTAAACGTTCAGCATATTTACTTAGTTTAAAAAAATAAGATTCTTCTTTAACTAATTCTACTTCGTGTCCAGATGGTGCGACTCCACCAATGACATTCCCGTCTTCATCACGGTAAACTTCTGATAATTGGCTTTCAGTAAAGTATTCTTCGTCACTCACTGAGTACCAACCTGAGTATTCACCTAGATAAATGTCTCCTTGTTCAAGTAAACGTTCAAAGATTGTTTGAATCGCTTTCTTATGACGTTCTTCAGTTGTACGAATAAAACCGTCATTTGTAATCTCTAATGATTTCCATAATTCTTTAATTGATTCTGCCATTCCATCTACATAGGCTTGCGGTTTAATACCTAATTCTTCTGCTTTAGTTTCGATTTTTTGGCCGTGTTCATCTGTTCCTGTTAAGAAGTAAACATCATAGTCCATTAATCGTTTATATCGAGCCATAGCGTCGCAGGCTAATGTTGAATAGGCATTACCAATATGTAATTTACCACTTGGGTAATATATTGGCGTTGTAATATAAAAAGTTGGTTTTGTTTGTTCGGTCACGAATGAGTGCCTCCTACATAATATAATTTTAATACATTATAGCATACTCACACTTGTTATGCTTTATACATTGAAAATTGATAGCGGATTTTATTAGCGAGTGAATGTCTGTCACATTCTAAGACAAATGACATCCCGGTGTGGCGTACTTTCTTATAGCCTAAGCCATATAGCATCACGGTGTGGTGTGAGTTTGCCTAGAAAAATTGGTTCTTGAATTTTTGGTGTTGGTGAGAGAAATCTCACTGACACCTTTTTTTGTATGTACACAAAAGCCAGTGAATTCCTATATAATAAAGTTACCATACATTACTAAAAGGAGAATTCACTTGG
>NZ_JBGQQZ010000062.1:0-14205 GCF_045528575.1 Ruoffia sp. FAM 24228 | reverse complement strand
TGTCATCGATTGCACACAAACGGAACACGATTCCACGGAAATCCTTACACTACCGAACACCGTTGGAAGTATTTTTGAGTTACTTAGATGAAGCAGTTTTGTCTAGCTTAATTTGACAAATCAAAATACATAAAAAAGAGGCTTTTCCATTATTACAATTTCATTAAAAAAGAGCCAACGGAAATTTTCCATTGGCTCTTATAAATATTATCAGAAATTTTCTCCAAAATACTTCAATGCATCCTTGCTTCGTAACATGTCTCCATGTTCTTGAAGGATTGCTTCAGTTACTTTGACTTTTTCACCATACTCAAACATAGTTAAAAGTTTGTTGTACGCGTATTCTTCAACAATTGAAGAATCAACATAGTTAATGACTAAGTAATAATTTGAATTCATATGATAAAAGTCTGCACGAATCAAATCAGTGGTTACTTCTCTCGATAACTTAAGAAAATCCTCTAAGTCAGCAAATTTAATAATTTCACCTTCAACTGATTTTACATCTTCAGTTTCTTGAATACTCTCTTCATTTTCAAATAAATCTAAGATTGTCTTCTCTTTTTTATTATCATCTTTATTTGATTCATTTTCATTCATTTCTCGTTTACGCTCTATGAGATGTTTAGTTAATTCATCTTCCCATATTTCATCCATTTCATCAAAATTTGTTCGGCTTATATATAATTCCAAACCTTCTTTATTAGGCATTACTTGGAAAGTGACAGCTTCTGATTCCTGAAAGTGCTTATCAACATCTACCTCTTCTAAAATTGAGTAGAAAAATCTTTCAATCGTCTTTTGATCACCAACTAAATCTAGGAAATCAATTCCTCGCTCTTCCAAGTCTTCCTGTCTAATTGACACTTTAATTAAATTTTCATTAATGTGTTCCATTTCCATATCCGTACACCTCCTTAGATCTTCTTACATCTATTATACGAATAATCTAGCAATACACAAATCATTAGTGTTACGTTATCATACCAATCAGAATGTCATGTTTCAAGTAAAAAAGACAAAAAAACCGATTAATAAATAATCGGTCATAGTTATAATAAAAAAATGGTTTTTATTCGTTAACCAATGCGCGTGCTTTTTGTAATTCTAATGCACGAACTGCACGTGGTAAGAAACGACGAATTTCATCTTCATTGTATCCAATTTGTAGTCTTTTATCATCAATGATAATTGGTCTACGCAACAGCCCAGGTTGCTCTTGAATCATTTCGAAGAAATCATTTAAAGGAATCTCACTTAATTCTACATCTAATTCAGAATATGCTTTTGAACGAGTAGAAACAATATCCTCTGTCCCATTTTCTGTCATTCGTAAAATTGACTTAATTTCTGTGATTGATAATGGTTCAGTAAAAATATTACGCTCCTCATAAGGAATTTCATTTTCTTCTAACCATGTGCGAGCTTTTCGACATGAGGTACAGCTTGGAGTGATGTATAAAGTAACCATAATATAGTTGCTCCTTTCAATTTTGACAAAGTTAGCTAAAACTTTGCGGCTCCTGTTTAGTACGTTAGCAGCTCTTTTGTGAAATAATAAAGTGATACAAAAACAATAGTGTTATACTTTTAATGAAGTATGTTTTCACAATCTGTATTGCTTTATGTTTAATAGTATAGCATTTTCAAATGAAAAAATCAATCTTACTTCTAATCATCTCTTTAGACTATATTAAGAATTCATCATTAATTCACAAAGTCATTATTCATTAACACACTAAGATTTACAGGTCATTAAGATTTTTTATTTTTGTTCTTTGTCAATAAATACGTTATAATGCTAATATAATTTAAGAAATATTTAATATTTGAAAAGAGGTATTTTTATGAAAGAAAAAGTTTTTTCTGGAGTGCAACCTTCGGGAATCCCCACAATTGGTAATTATATTGGTGCTATGAAAGGCTTTGTTGACTTACAAGATTCTTACGACGCTATCTATTCTATCGTTAATCAGCATGCCATCACAGTACCACAAGATCCAAAAATATTAAAACAAATGACACGTCAATTGGCTGCTTTATACTTAGCCATTGGTATTGATACAAAAAAAGCGATTCTATTCGTTCAATCTGATGTCCCTGCTCATGCTCAAATGGCATGGATTATTCAATGTATGACTGGTTTAGGTGAGTTAGAACGTATGACTCAATTTAAAGATAAAGCTAGAAAGCAAGAAGCTGTTAATGCTGGTTTATTAGCTTACCCAACATTAATGGTTGGAGATATTGTCTTATATGATGCTAATTTTGTTCCAGTCGGAGACGATCAAAAGCAACATTTAGAATTAACACGTAACTTTGTTGACCGCTTTAATTCTCGCTATAATGATGATCTATTAGTTAAACCTGAACCACTTATACCTGAAGAAGGCGGACGTATTATGAGCTTGCAAGATCCAACAAGCAAGATGAGTAAGTCAGATACAAATACAAAATCATTTGTATCTATGTTAGATACACCAAAACAAATCACTAAGAAAATTAAGAGTGCCGTAACGGATTCTATTGGTGAAGTGAACTATGATAAAGAAAATCAACCTGCTGTAGCGAACTTATTACAAATCTACGCAAGCTTCAGTGGAAAATCTATTGACTCAATCGTTTCTGATTATAGTTGCCAAGGCTATGGTAACTTCAAAGGTGATCTAGCTGACTTAGTTGTTTCAACGCTAGAACCTATCCAAGAACGTTATGAATCACTATTAACAAGTTCAGATTTAGACGATATCTTACAAGACGGAGCGAAACGAGCTTCTGCTATCGCTGAGTCTACATTGAGTCGTGTCGAAAAAACAATTGGCTTAACTTATTAATTACATTTTTTAATCATTATCATATTTATGCGCCCAGTTAACGCGAATTAATCTGGGCGTATTTATTTATAGAAATTTATTGTTTTTGTAATCTAATTGTAGTCCAAATACCCTTTACTAATCTATCGTTCTTTAATACAATATTCTCTATTATTATTGGACCTTATATCTTGAATATTTCTGAAAATCAAGTACTATTAAGTTAATTAAAATCTACATTAGGAGAATAAAAAAATGAAAATTGGCGCGCGGGTCTTAAAAACAGGACTAGCGATTTCACTTGCGACATATTTATCTATACTACTGATTCCTGATAACAGTGCAGCGCTTGCAGCGATTGCCGCAGTTACAACAACGATGCCATCAGTAAGAAAATCTTTCGACATGTTTACTCGTCGATTAGTAAGTAACATCATCGGTGGTCTCGTTGCGGTCTTCATGCTTTTTGCCATCGGGAGTAACCCTGTAGCCATCGGTATTGCTGCCGTAGTTACGATTGCAGTATTAAATGCCTTAAACTTATCAGATGTGTTAACATTAGCAGTTATCACACTTGTAGCAGTAATGTTAACGACTTCAGACAATTATTATCTAGCTGCACTATACCGTGTGTTAGAAACAACGATTGGGGTGATTGTTTCTTTCATTATTAATTGGTTAGTCTACCCTCCGCAACATGACAAACCTTTCTACTCAACTCTGGTCAATTTGACGAATGAAGTTTTAATATTCATTCGTGCGACACTCAGAAAGAATGTCACTTTCTCGATTCTACATCGAGATATCCAATGGGCAAGAAAAGAATATTCTACTCTAACAACTCTATTTGATTTAATGAATAATGAAGTAACATTCTCTAAGACGGAGAGAATGGGTAAAGCAAGACGATTAGTTATTTATCGTCAAATGATTAAAACAACTAAATCAGTCATTGATTTACTTGATGCCCTTCATTCGAATGATCACGTCTTTCAAAGTTTCCCAGTAGATTTAAGAATAATGCTCCGCGAACACATTGAAACATTAATGGTTGGGCACGAACAAATTTTACTTAAATTTAGTGGTCGAGTTTCAGCATCAGAAGTGAATTTTATTCATTCTCAAAAAGATTTTAAATTAGAATTTATGAAGCGATTCTTTGATCAAGCTTGGGATGAACTGGAAGCCGATACGAGCTATGATAATGATAGTAATGGGGTTATTCATATCTTATCAGCAACTTATAATTATGAAGAGTCTTTAGTGAAACTCAATAGCATTATACGTATCTACAAAGAACGTTATATTGAGTATCATGATGAAGATGAACAACTTGGTAACGAACATCTATAATGACATAACAACAAAAAATCGGGCTATCCTTAGTGAGAACTAAAGATAGCCCGATTTCTTTTTATAGTCTAGATTTAAAAAATAATGACTGGCATACCATATTCAACTAATTCAAATACTTGCCCCATCATTCCGGGCGGCGTATTAATACAACCAAGTGATCCGGCTGTTTGGTACGCATTCCCACCGAAAGATGACTGCCATGAGGCATCATGAATACCTTGCGCTTGGTCATCAAAAGCAATCCAATATGACACAGGTTGAACATAATCTTGTTCAGTAATTGTATTGTAGCCAACTAAGTTCGTATCTTGTTCCATATTCCAAACTTGATACGCGCCTGGAACTGTTTCTGCCCCAATGATTCCTGAAACAATGGGTGTGTCTAATACGAGTTGTCCATCACGGTAAATAAACATCATTTGATAAGCAATATCGACTTCAACATAATCCTCTCCGACATAATCTCCCATACCGTAACCACTTCCACCGATCACAGGTTCTCTAGTGACTTGAGCTCCGTTATGTATATCTTGAACAATCAACTCTGCTTCATCATAACGATCGATAAACCAACCATAAGTACCAGGTTGTACTTGAACTTCTCCTTGATAAGTACTATTAAAATTACGAGGTAAGAATAAACCTGCATATTGTTCATTTAGTGAAAGAATATATTCCTCCACAGCTTCTTGATCCACTTGTGGGTTATTATCCTCATCTAAATAAATCCAAGCGTTAATTTGCCCTTGCGGGATTGTAACAGAGTTTCCGTCGAATTCCAATGTAATAGATGTACTTTTCATTTGTTCAATGATATCTGCTCTTTGAATCAAGCTCTCACTTTCAGTTAATTCTGTTGGTTTAACATAGGCGTCTTCGATATTTAACTGCCCCGCTCCTGTTCCCACTGACTGAACAATCGCTTGAGCTAAACTATCCGAAGTAACTTGGTTTCCGTATGTTTCTTCTGAAACACTTATTTCACCATTGGCATTCTTCACTAATTGAGCATCAACGGTTGGTTCTCTTTCTTCATTTTTAATTCCAAGACTAGGAACCAAGCCAGCTACAATATTCTCATCAATTTGAATCTGATCTTGAATATTAACGACTTTATCGCCATTGAAGAAGGCAATTGGCCAACTCCAGCCATTCTGATTTTGAATGGCTTGCCCCATAAGTTCATCTACTTCAGCAGACATACCAATTTGGTTCATTTCGATGTAGCCAATATTATTTTCATTTTCATTAAAAATCAAAGTTTTTGACTCAAGGTTCTGCTCCACCGTTTCGGTCGCTTGTTGTGGTGTCATTTGACTAATTTCTACTGGTCCTGCATAAGAGCGAGGCAAAAAATGAGATTTAAAGTAAAATGCACCCACAAAATAAATTAGTAAAATTAAAAGAGCTACGATGGCAGTAATCACATATCGTTTAGGCAATTGTCTAATTTTTTCCAATACATCCACCTCCTATAAATATATACTTCATTTTATGACTCAGTTGCAACTTGTTCAAGGATATTTTTGAAAACTTCAATTGGCTGAGCCCCTGAAACAGCATATTTATTATTAAACACAAAGAATGGAACCCCTTGAACACCAATCGAGCCCCCTGTAGCAATATCATCTTGGACTTTTTGATGATTAGTTTGACTATCATTAAGAATCGATTGAACATCAGCTAAGTTTAGTTCTAGTTCTTGACTGAGTTTTTCAATGACTTCATTATCTTCTATATTCAAACCTTCGACGAAATGCGCTCGATAAAAACGATGGAAATAATCGTTCCCTCGTCCTTCTTCTTTTGCATACTGGAAGACTCGGTGAGCTTTTAACGTGTTTGAGTACTTTGCATCGTCATAATTCATTGTTAAACCAGCTTCAGTTGCCATGTTCTTGACACTGTCCATCATTTGTGTGACTTTATCCATTGGCATGCCTTTTAATTTCGCAAAGGTTTCATAATAGTTTAATTCAGGTTGATAAGTTCCCATTGGATCTAGTTGAAAACTTTTATATTCAATAGTCACATCGTCCTTCTCAGAAAAAGTACTTAAAGCTCGGTTTAAGTGCTCCTCAGCAATGTAGCAAAAAGGACAAACAAAATCCGACCAAATAGTAATTTCCATAAATAAATTCCTCCTAAATGATGTACTCATACATTAAGTATTCTGCTAAACCTGTATCTTCGTAATACAGTTCAATGGTATCAACCAAAACAAAGCCAGTTGCTGGATATAATTTCTTCCCAGCTCTATTTACTCCGTAAACATCAATGCGAATGGCTTTATAATTGCGTTTATTCCCGTAAGCTTGGGCAAATTGCACTAATGCTTTTGCGATACCTTTGCCTCTTGCATTAGGCATGACACCTAGAGCGTGTATCGATATGAATTCGCCTTCATCGGCTTGTATTTGCCAGTTTGCCTTTTCGTAACCTTCTGTATAGGCTTCATTAATAATCATTCCACCACAGATTTTGTCTTCTAGTTCAAAAACATAATATTGTTTAAGATTAATCGCTTCTTGAATCATTGTTTCATCAGGATAAATACCAAGTACCCAACCTGCCCCAGCCTCTACTTGCCCCGGATATTCGGTCATCACTCTATAATTGTCCATAATGATATCAAAATCACTTTGTGTTGCTAATCGAATCGACATCCATCCACCTCTTATTATGTAATCATCGTCATTAATTTTGTTTAAGTAATTAAATCTACTTATCAATTAATTTACCATAGTATTGGCTTCGATACCATGATAAAGCTTGATTTTATGCTCTTTTGTCCCATTATTTCAATATATATTTTTTTAGCTTATATTTTGAAATGAAAAAGACGACAGAAAATAAATATCTGCCGTCAAACTTTATTATTTATTATTGAAGACTCGCTTG
Organism: Ruoffia sp. FAM 24228; assembly: GCF_045528575.1. Taxonomy (NCBI): domain Bacteria; kingdom Bacillati; phylum Bacillota; class Bacilli; order Lactobacillales; family Aerococcaceae; genus Ruoffia; species Ruoffia sp. FAM 24228. The sequence goes on along the minus strand of NZ_JBGQQZ010000062.1, from coordinate 7,135 downwards.
ATAAGTTAACACTGGCTTACGCGCAGCGATTGTCTCATCTAATCTTCTAACTGATGTTAAGTGTGGTGCTTGTTTAACCATTTCTGGATCTTCCATAATTTCTTTTGCAATTGAAATGAATGCATCTGCAATTTGATCTAATTCACGGATTGATTCAGTTTCAGTCGGTTCGATCATCAGACACTCTTCTACAATTAGTGGGAAGTATGTCGTTGGTGAATGAATACCGTAGTCTAACAAACGTTTCCCAATATCTTTCGCATTAACATTTTGTTCAACTTTTTGTCGTTTACAACTCACAACAAACTCATGCATACAATGTTGAGCAAATGGGACGTCGTAATATTCTTTAATACGTGCTTTCAAGTAATTAGAATTTAAGACAGCATCTTTAGACACTTGCGTTAGACCATCTGCACCCATGGTTCTAATATAAGAATAAGCACGGACATTCACACCAAAGTTTCCAAAGTTACCTTTAATTCGACCAATACTTTGAGGATAGTCAGAATTAATAACGTAATGCTCGTCTACTTTTTCAATTCTAGGCACAGGTAAGAAAGCTTCTAAGTTTGCTTTCACACCGATAGGTCCTGATCCTGGACCACCACCACCGTGAGGTCCTGTAAAGGTCTTATGTAAATTCAAGTGAACAGCATCAAAGCCCATTGCACCTGGATTAGATATTCCCATAATCGCGTTTGAATTAGCACCATCGTAATATGCTAAGCCACCTACTTCATGAACAATGTCTACAATTTCTTGAATATCACGTTCATATAAACCTGCTGTATTAGGATTCGTTAACATAATACCCGCCGTCTCTTCATTGACTACTTGTTTCAACGCTTCAATATCTATAATGCCTTCTTTAGTTGAAGGGATTTCAAACGTTTCATAGCCAGCAACCGTTGCTGTCGCAGGGTTCGTCCCATGAGCAGAGTCTGGAACAATAATATTCTTACGTTGCTCACCTTCACCGTTCGCTTCATGAAAAGCTTTAAACATCAATATTGCAGCTAATTCTCCATGAGCTCCAGCGGCAGGTTGAAGAGAAATATGATCCATCCCTGTAATTTCCGCAAGGTATTCTTGTAAGTTATGCAATAATTCTAAGGCTCCTTGAGCTGTCTCTGGTTCTTGTTGAGGGTGAATTTGACTGAATCCGTCTAAAGCAGCAATCGTCTCATTCACTTTTGGGTTATATTTCATCGTACATGACCCAAGCGGATACGGTCCAGACTCAATACCGAAGTTTTTATTCGATAAGGCTGTATAGTGTCTTACCAGTTGCAATTCTGACACTTCTGGTAATTTTGCTACTTCTTGTCGATTTAAATATTCAGGTAAATCTTTAGTTAGATCATATGTTGGGACATCGTTCTCTGGTAAATCATAACTGACATGACCAGGTTGAGAAATTTCAAATATTAATTCATTATATTCTTTAAGCATGACGTGTCACCTCTACTAAACTCGATACAAAAGCATCAATTTCTGACTTCGAACGTTTCTCCGTTGCACATAATAAGTAAGAATTCTCAATACCCGTTGAGCGAGTCGCATCATAACCACCAACAAAGCCTAGTTGGTGTAATGCCAAGTTAACTTCTTTAACAGGTTGCTCTAATTGAATTACAAACTCATTGAAGAAAGGCACTTGATTAAGAACTTTGAAGCCTTGCGCTTCTAATTGGTCTTTTAAATAATGAGCTTTATTAATATTTTGCTTTGCCATCTCAACAATACCTTCTCGTCCTAAAGCAGAGATGGCTATGGCAGAAGCTAAAGCATATAAAGCTTGGTTTGAACTATAATTACTTGTCGCTTTCTCACGACGAATGTGTTGTTCACGTGTAGCTAAAGTCATAACAAAACCACGTTCGCCATTCTCATCTTCCGTTTGGCCGACGATACGGCTAGGTATTTTACGCATGAATTTCTTCGTTGTCGCAAAGTAACCACAGTGAGGTCCACCGTATGACATTGGTATACCAAATGGTTGCACGTCCCCAACAACAATATCTGCACCTAAATTACCTGGTGCTTCTAGAACACCTAAAGCAAGCGGATTTGCTGATACAATAAGTAATGCTTTTGTACCACTCATTGCTTCTTCAATTTCTTTCAAATCTTCAACAGATCCAAGGAAATTTGGGTATTGAATAATGACAGCAGCAACAGTCTCATCTAATTGCTCTTTAAGCTTTTCAGTATCTGTCACATCATTTGTTAAAGGAATTTCATTCACTTCATATTCCTTACCAAAGCCATAAGTGTTTAAGACATCAATCCCTTGTGGGTTAACCCCTTGAGATATTAAGATTTTTGATGATTTTCTTACAGAACTTATTGCTAAATTCGCTGCTTCAGCAATAGCATTATATCCGTCATACATCCCACAGTTTGCCACTTCCATCTGAGTCAACTCTGCAATCATAGATTGCCACTCAAATAAAGCCTGTAGCTCTCCTTGGCTAATTTCAGGCTGATACGGAACGTATGCTGTTAGAAATTCTTGTCTAGATATTATCGCTTGGACAATTGAAGGGATATAATGGTCATACGTTCCTGCCCCAATAAAGTAAGGCATCTGTGTAGCATTTGTGTTCTTACTAGCTAGCTCACGAGCGTGTTTAAGTAGTTCAAATTCACTTAACTCTTTAGGTAGATCCATTCTTTCCTGGGTTCTAACTGCTTTTGGGACGTCTTCATATAATTCATCCACTGACTTAACGCCAATGGTATTTAACATTTTTTCTCTGTCTTCCTCTGTATGAGGTAAATAACGAAATTTTTTCAACTCATTCATCCTCTCACATTTAAACATTCATTCCGATTACTGGATTGAAAATAAACTTAATCTTCTACAAATTCAGTATATTGTTCTAACGATATTAAATGAGATGTATCAATAGCTGATTCACTTGTTAATTCACAAATCCACCCTAATTCATAAGGGTCTTCGTTAACGTTCTCAGGTTCATCTTCTAAAGTTTCATTCACTGCAGTTACTTTCCCAGCAATTGGTGCATAAATTTCTGACGTAGATTTCACTGATTCAATGTTTGCGAATGCTTCTTCTAAATCATATTCCTCATCCATCTCGGGTACTTCAACATAAACGATGTCCCCTAATTGTTCTACAGCGTAATCTGTAATTCCGATACGAACAGTATTGTCATCCAATACTTGAACCCATTCGTGATCTTCTGTGTAAAATAATGTATTTTTATCCATTTTTCTTCCTCCAATTATTTATTTTTTAACCAATCTTTTTTAGTAATCTTCGCTGGTACGCGTTTATTACGAATCTCAACAAAAATTCGATCGTTTATTTTGGCAAATGGTTTTCTAATTTGTGCAAAACCGATTGCTTTTTTAAAGGTTGGTGATTTTGTTCCAGATGTTACTTCCCCAATGACTTTCGTACTTTCTTCTGTTTCATAGACTTTATATCCTTGACGAGCAATCCCTTTTCCAGTCAGTTCAAAGCCACGAGACATATAACGATTCGGATCGTTCTTCACTGTCTCAAGGGCTTCCTTACCAATAAAGTTCTCCTTATTTAAATCGACTGCAAAAGCAATTCCACCTTCAATCGGTGTAATTTCCTCGCTGAGATCATTGCCGTATAAAGCCATACCGGCTTCAAGTCGTAAGGTGTCTCTTGCTCCTAGACCACATTCTTTCAGTCCATAAGACTCACCTACGTTAAGCAACGTCTCCCAAACTTCGGTTGTCTCTGACCATGGAATATATAATTCATAACCCAATTCACCTGTGTAACCTGTCTTAGAAATACGCACTGAATCAACACCCGCAATTGTTTGTTGACTGAACATTTGGAAATTATTTAATTCTAACACTTCAGGTGCTACAATTTCCTTTAATACTTTTTCAGAATTTGGACCTTGAACCGCAATCAATCCGTATTCTGCTGATTGATCGACGATCTCGACTGTGTTATCGGAATTATGCTCATTCAACCATGCTAGAATTTTGTCTTTATTTCCAGCATTGGGAGTGACAAATAATGTATTCTCTGCAACATAATAATAAATCAAATCATCTAAAGTATAGCCATTCTCATTCACGATGGCAGTATACTGTGCGTCGTTTAATGAAATTCTTTGTGTATCGTTCGTGATGATTTGATTAAACCATTCAAGCACATTTGAACCTTTAATTAAAATTTCCCCCATATGAGAAGCTTCAAAAATCCCAACCGTTTGACGCACCGCATCATGTTCTTCTTGAATCTTTGTGAATTGGATTGGCAGTGCCCAGCCTCCAAAATCAGTTAATTTTAACCCTTTCTCAACATAATAATCAAAAAGTGGGGTCTGTTTTAAATTTTTTTCAGCCATTCTTAACTACCTCCATCGTATTATTACATCTTTTATATTGTCAGCTACATACTTTATATTAGAATCAAATAAAACCCCTGTCTGTTTTCTAATTATAAGGCACCTAGTAAACCCTTCAATACTTCTACGCACGAACATTAATGAAACAATCATATTGTTCGTTATAACTTAATTTTTTTCAGAAAACCTACTGTAGTATAAGCGTTTTTAAAATCTCGTGTGTAAATTTTTAGTAGCCGTCTTTACAGTTTCTCAATTGTATTATAGCCAATTTTTAATCGACTAACAATAAAGGAAACACAAGCGGCAAAGCTTGAAAATATACTGAAATAGGAATAAGATGATTAAAGTAAGAAAAATCTTAGGAGGCATACAATGTTAGAGAAATTACTAGCAAAAATTGAAGAAAATAAAGATCAGATGATTGATATTCGTCGCTACTTACACGAAAATCCGGAACTATCTTTTGAAGAAGTGAATACTTCTAAATACATCGCGGACTTTTACAAAGATAAAGATGTAGATGTTCAAACAAATGTTGGTAATCACGGGGTTAAAGTAACGATTGATTCTGGTAACCCAGGTAAAACGTTAGCTATCCGTGCTGACTTTGATGCACTACCTATCGAAGAAGCCACTGGTTTACCCTTTGCATCTAAAAACCCAGGTGTGATGCATGCATGTGGTCATGATGCCCATACTGCTTACATGCTTATCTTAGCTGATGCTTTAATCGAATTAAAAGATGAGTTCGAAGGTAAGATTGTTATAATTCATCAAGATGCTGAGGAAGTTCCACCAGGAGGAGCTATCGGTATGATTAAAGACGGTGTCTTAGCCGGTGTTGATAATACCTTTGGTATCCACGTTATGTCTAACAAACCATATGGAGAAATTCATTACGTACCAGGTGAAGCACAAAATGGTCGTGCGAAATTTGTTCTTAAAGTACAAGGTGTTGGTGGACACGGTTCAAGTCCTCACGAAGCGAATGACGCGATTGTTGCGGCTAGTTACTTTGTAACAGCGATACAAACAGTTGTTTCACGTCGTTTAAGTCCATTCGATACAGGTGTTGTAACCATCGGTTCTTTCGACGGTAAAGGATCATTTAACGCTATTAAAGATTCAGTAGTCCTTGAAGGTGACGTTCGTGGTATGTCTGAAGAAGTACGTAAAAAAATAGAAGTCGAAGTAAAACGTATCGTGAAAGGTCTTGAAGTTATGTACAACGTTACTTGCAAACTTGACTACGCAAATGACTACCCTGTTCTATACAATGATCCAGAATTAACAGAACACATTGGTGCAGTTTTATCTGAAGCTAATCTTGAAGATGTTACAGAAGTTGTTAAATCAGGACCAATGTCTCCATCAGAAGACTTCGCTTACTACGCTAAAGAAGTTCCAAGTTCTTTCTTTTATGTTGGTGCAGCCCCAGTAGATAAAGAAGCCTTCCCACATCACCGTCCTAAATTCGATATCGAAGAAGGCTCAATGATGATTGCTGCCCGTGCAATGGCGACGGTTGTAGCTGATTACTTCAGTAATGATCAAAGCGAGAACAAATAGATGATTACAGGCGTAGAGATTGATTTCGTTGTTGAAGACTCACTAAAAGCACTTGAAATGTATCAAGCAATCTTTGCTGATGCATTAGAAGTCATTGAAAAAACAAGTTTCCCTACAGGTTTAAACGAAGCAGTGTTTACTTTATACGGCACTCGCTTCCATCTTTTAGATGCTAATGCTGAGTATAATTTATTAGCACCTACAGAAGATGATCCTAAAACTTTATGGTTCAATGTGATGGTACCTAACATTAAAGACACGTTCCAAAATGCAATTGATAATGGCGCTTCTGTCATTCAAGAACTTATGCATATGCCTAAGATGGGTGTAACTAATGGAATGTTCTTGGATAACTCAAATTACATTTGGATGTTACATGAAATCCACGAAGAAGTTAGTTTTGAAAAACGCGAAGAATTTTTCAAAGATGAATTTAATTTAGATTAGTAACATTTACATAAATACACCTTATTATTCAAATGAGTAAGAATATTGAATAATAAGGTGTATTTGTATGTATATAATAAGTGCTGATTAATCGAAACTATCTGAATCGGTCATTAAACGCTCGCGTTCTTCCATATTCGCGTTCTTTACTTCCCAGTGAACGACAAAACTTAGAACTATTCTTAGAATTACAACTACGGTTAATACAATCAGTTCTTGGAAATCTCGAATAACGACCGTCTTAATAACCTCTGCCCCAAGTTTAAACTGTAAACTCAAAGCGAGGACTTCACCTAAAGTAATCGTAATCGCTTTATCATGAAAGTTAAAGCCAGATTTCATAAAAATCCAAAGTACCTTTAAACTACCGAAAAAAATAATAAAAATTCCGATTAATTCTAATATATGAATAATGGGTGGGCTAACAATTTGAATCAATTCTTCTAGGAACACTGATTCACAACTCCTTATACTTTTTATTTAATTTTACCGATATCTATCTAACCTGAACAATTCATACTTTTCGTTGAAAACATGTGCCAACTGCCTAACGGCAGCTTAAATTTACTTTTTCATTTTCACCTGTTAAGTGATGAAAAAAGAACCCCATTCTGATATGGTAAAGGTGTCTAAACCAACCATAAGAAAGGAGTTCTCTTCATGATTAGCTTACACAAAAACCAGGTAAAATTCAATTCAAACATCATCATTTCGCATACAGGTGGTCGTTTATCGAGTGATTCGGG
>NZ_JBGQQZ010000061.1:0-14289 GCF_045528575.1 Ruoffia sp. FAM 24228 | reverse complement strand
GTCATCGATTGCACACAAACGGAACACGATTCCACGGAAATCCTTACACTACCGAACACCGTTGGAAGTATTTTTGAGTTACTTAGATGAAGCAGTTTTGTCTAGCTTAATTTGACAAATCAAATAGTTTTAAATTTATCAATAATAAATTTAAAACCTTTTACTGAATATATCTTATGATTTTTGATATTACCTATCTCTTCAACCAATTCACTCGTTTTTACATACTCTTTATTTTGCGGATGAAAGTATCCTCTATCACTATTATTAATGTTTAATCTTAAGAATTCATTTAAATTATCAATATGAATCATGCTACGTTTATTGTCATATCCTGGGAATAACGGGGTTAGTGTCGCTAATTTTGCTAACCTTGGATAATTTCCCTTTGAACCATTCCCGTATACCATTGGTGGTCGTACAATAACAACATTGAAGTTTTCTTCTTGCATTTCTTTGATACCTAGTTCACCTTGTAACTTACTATCCCCGTAGAAATTATCTGGATTAGGTTGTGTATTACTATCTATAACTTCCACTTTTGTCCCAAAAACGATGATACTACTCATATATATAAATTGAGACACACCTTCAGTTTTAGCTTTCTTCGCTACTTCAACGGTTAAATCTCTGTTGACTTTGTAATACAGCTCTTCTAACTCCGGATCAGATGAATTATGCGCAATTCCTGCAACATGCAAGACAACGTCAAACTTTGTCCAATCCATAGCTTTCCAACCATCATTTCTTAAACTAATCTTTGTAACACTGTATTCATCAGGCCACTGAGAAACCCATTCTTCAAACTTATTGCCGATATAACTATTCACACCTGTAATCAGAATATTTTTCATCACTTATTCTCCTTCAGGTCTTTCTTAGCTTTATCAATAACACCCGTGCCACCCTCTACAACTCCGTCACTTCGCAAGACACTTGCGATTGTTCCAAAGAAGCACTTGACATCGAAGCTGAAACTAATGTTTTGCACATAGTCACCGTCTAGGCGTGCCTTAATTGGGATAGGCAATTCATCCCGTCCATTAATTTGTGCCCAACCTGATAAACCTGGTAGAACATCATTTGCCCCATATTTATCACGTTCATCGGCTAAATCATCTTGATTCCATAAAGCGGGCCGGGGACCAATAATGGCCATCTCACCTTTGAGAATATTAATTAATTGAGGTAATTCATCAAGACTCGTTTTACGTAAGAAATGTCCGGATTTTGTTATAAACGATGCTGGGTCATTCAATAGATGAGTCGGTGTATCCTTCGGCGTATCAGAACGCATGGTTCTAAACTTATATATTTGAAAGAAAGTGCGGTTTTTTCCAATACGCTTTTGCTTAAAGAAAACGGGGCCTGGAGAATCAATCTTGATCCAAATAGCCAGTACCAAGAATAACGGGCTGAGGAAAATCAATGCTAGAAGTGATAATACAAAGTCTATAATCCGTTTAATTGTAAGATACATCATTTTTTCTCCTTCTATTAGAATAATCCGAACCATTTTTTACGTGGTTTCTTTGGTTGAATGGGTTGCTTCTTATTAACATTATCGCCATTAAAGATGTATCGTGCATTGTCTTTAAAGTATTTGACTGTTTCTTGCCCATACTCTTTCTCTAACCGCTCAAATGCCGCTTGCACATTCATCGGTCTGTGCTCCATATGATGAACATCAGAAGCTAATATATGTGCCAAGTTATGTTCAATCATTTGTTGACTATTCTCGACTAATGTCTCACTATAATAACCCGAATAACTTGATGTTGTAATTTGTGTTAAACAACCCATCTGGACCAGTTCATATAAACGATATAGATTGGTTGCTAACTCATGGTTCCGTTCTGGATGCGCAATAACGGGTGTAATACCGTCATCAATTAATTCTTGTAGAACTTGCTTCGCATTGGATGGGACTCGGTCTGATGGAAACTCAATCAGATAATACTTTCCAGCTGAATCTAACGGTAATAACTCCCCATTATACAAATCATCCAGGAACTTCTCGGTTAAGCGAATTTCCTGGGATGCGTAGACATTTAAATTCACATTAGCTTGATGGTATGCTTCTTGTAAAGCTTTCGCCGATTCAAGTACATCTTTCTTATAATTAATATACTTGCCATTACGGTGATGAGGGGTAAGAACCATATGTTCCACCCCTTCATCAACGGCTTGTCTAGCTAATTCAATCGATTGTTCAATGGTTTGAGCCCCATCATCCACACCAGGTATTAGATGAGAATGTAAGTCGATAATCATGCTTCATCATCTTCTAAGCCATACGCGTAGTAACCATACCCTTTACCCTCTTCAAAGGGTACGTTATTCAAAATAACGCCTAGAATATTCGCATTCACATTCTCTAAGGCTTGCTTGGCTTCTTTAACTTGATCTTTACGTGCATAATCTTGTCGAACGACCATAATCACGCCATCCACACGTGTCGAAATAATTTGTGCATCGGTGACTGAGTTAACTGGTGGAGTATCATAAATGACCATATCAAAGTTCTCACCTAATTCTTCCATTAAGGCCGACATCTGAGGTGAACCAATCAATTCAGCTGGGTTGGGTGGAATCGGTCCTGATGGTAAGAAGTACAAGCCTAACTCTTTAGACTTTTGAACAACCTGATTGAATTTTAATTCAGGATTCGCTAGTAAAGTCGTTAAGCCTTGTTCATTATTCAACTTGAATGTTCTATGAACCGTCGGTTTACGTAAGTCACTATCTACAATCAAGACATTACGACCCGTTTGTCCCATCGTATAACCTAAGTTGGCAGATGTTGTTGATTTACCTTCCATCGGCATACTTGACGTAATCGCAATTGACTTGACTTGGTTACCGACTTGAGCGAATTCTAAGTTCGTCCGAAGGGTACGGTATTGTTCTGAGATGATTGACTTAGGTTCATAATACGTCACTAAAGGAGCGCCTAAACGTTGCTCTTTTTCACTTCGTTTATACTTATTTTTTCCGAGTCCGAACATGTTACACTCTCCTTCTGCTTTGTCTGTCAGTTGCTTCAATACGGTAACGGTTGTCTTTTACTTGTTTTGGCGTCAATTCATTAATCTCTGCTAAGCGGATCAAGCCCATATTCGTTAAGTCGTCCACGGATTTAACTCGATTATCCATTAATTCTCTAATTAACGCGATACCTACAATGATAATGAAGCCTAACATCCCACCAATAAGTCCATACATAATGATACTTGGAGAAGTCGGGTTAGGATTATACGAAGCTGAAGACATAACGTAAACACTTGAGACATCATCACCATAGATAGCTCTTAATTCACTCTCGAATTCTGATACTAGCGTATTAACCACATTCTGAGCATCTGTCGGTGATTCCATCGTTGCTCTAATAAAGAAAGCTTGAGAGTTGGGCGATTGCTCAACACGAATCGCTGCATTCAGTTCACCTAAAGTAAAGACGTTACCTAATTGTTCATTCACTGAGTCTAACACAGCATTCCCAGTAATAATATCACTATACGTTTGAACTAAACTCACGTTAGTCTGAATCTCATTATATTGAATGGCTGACTCAGTATTATTACTCTGATTAACTAATAATTGTGCCTCTGATTCATACTGACGATCAACGAATAAGCTCATAAAGAGCACTGCTAATGCAGCACCAATAACAGTCAACCCAAGGATACGCACAAAATACTTACGGAGAAGATTCCATAAGTCGATTAAACTAAATTCTTGTTCCATTGTTTCCTCCAATAATTCGAATTATTCAGCACTCTCATTCGCAAAGTCAATGATATGCTGCTTGATTTCTCTAGACTCTAGCCCTTTCAGACTTTTAAAGAATTCTACTCACTACAAGATAAATAACTAATGCAGCAAATATGAAAGTAAAATATCCTTCAATAATTGGATTAATCACTCCACTGTAGAATACATAAGCAGTTAATGACCCTAAGCAGAAGAAATCTATCGCTAGCCAAATGGCTTGTTTTTGAAAGTTATTCATCTTCTCTACCCACCTTACAATCTTAGTGGACATACTTTGATTTTCTAACTTCTCACCAACTTTATCAATAATTTTTATACTATGTTACTTTAATACAACACCGATACTATTTATAACTTTAAATTATTCGTTTGAACCCGTTTCTAAGATATCCACTAGATTTGCTAATGATTCTTGATCAATCTGATCGTAATAGACTCCATCAATCATCTCACCATAACCACTTAATTGGTAAGGTTGAATTCCTTCAAGGCTATTGTATGTCTGGAACAAGCTCATTAACTCAACGACGTTTAAGTTTGTCTTAATATTATCCGACAATGCTGAAAACATTGGAATAAAATTTACTACTGATTCAATCGATGAAGCTTTATTCACAATCGCTAGAATAATTTCACGCTGACGTTCTTGTCTTGCATAATCCCCACCTGATGTATACCTTTCTCTTGCATAAGCCAAAGCCATGTCACTATCTAATTCTGTTGGTACACCCTCTGTGAATGAATACTCCCCGATTGAGAATGATGTCGGTGGAGTTACTTGAATCGTTCCAACGGCATCGATGATTTCTTTCAATCCAGCCATATTCACTACGACATAATCTTCAATTTGAGTACCGAGGAAGTTATTCACAGTCTCCATACTTAATTCTGCCCCACCGAATGCGTAGGCATGATTAATCTTGTCCATTCCATAACCTGGAATGTCTACATATGCGTCCCTAGGGATGCTAGCTAATGCTGCTTCATTGTTCTTATTATTGATATCTAATACCATAATCGTATCTGAACGTCCTTGATCCACACGTCCAAAATCACCAGTATCAACGCCTAATAACAACACTGATGTATGATCTATTTCTTGTGCATCAATAATTACTGGGTTCCAGCTCAGAACACCAAAAAAGGTAAAAAGGATAAGAAAATAATTTTGTAATGACTTCATAACACTGCTCCTTTAAATAATTCTTTTAGCAAACTTAACTAACTTTTATAGATTTTTTTCTAATTCTAATTATACTTACAATTCTATAGAAAATAAAGGCCAAATAACTATATAAAATATTGGATACGTTATAAATAGCCCTTTTAATATAATTAGTAATCTTTTTATCTTAACTATTAGAAGTCTAAGTATTTCCTTTATATAATAATATATTCTTTTAGTAATAAAATCTTCTAATCCCTAAATATTTTCATAAACTTTACATACCATCTATCAAACAAAATACCCATTCAACTGACAATGTGGTCAAGCTAATGGGTGTTTATTGCTTCTATATTAATCATCAAAGCGTTGACGACTTGATATGAATGTTATAATCTAATTTTGCCATCAATTGGTTAAAGAGTCTAATCAATGGTTGATGAACAAATCGTTCGGTATAAGGGAACATGATGACCGACCCTAGTGTACATAGGGTGAATACTATTGGAACAACGATTAACGGATTGATTGTGTTAATAGTCGGATAGAGTTCTCTAGCCGTTGTAAAGAAACCTGTGAATATGATATGCAATAAATATATTCCCATTGAATATTGAGCATACCGCGATAAGATATTCTCTCCCACAAGATTCTCCTTAATTAAAAGCATTAGATGGAAGATCATCATTGCCAAAAACACTTCAAGGACAACCTGACTATCCACATTACTTCCAATTCTAATGAGCATAACTAAACTGACAACTAACCCGATGGCTTTATAAGGATATTGGATTCGTTTTTGAGCTAACCAATTCCCCATAGAAAGATAAAAGAAACCTTTCGCAAATCCGCCGTATAAGAAGATACTCGTTGAAAATTTATTCAATGGCGGAAGGAAGATAAGCCCAAACAAAACCATTCCTATGACCACACATAGGCCTGATGAGAGTTGGATTCGTTTCAGAAAGTATAGAATCCAACTAGCAAAGAATAAGGCAGACAAGAACCAAAGATGCTCACTTCCTACAATACCCGTGAATATATTGATCACTTGTAAACTAGCAAAGTAACTAAACATTGTTCCTATACTCAAATCTCCGCTTAATAATTGCAGTATGATATCTATTGCCCATTTAATGATCATATAGACAATATTATAAGCTATTAGCATCACAAGGATTCTAAAAGCATAAGAAGGTATATCTTTATAATGTTTCTTATTCAACAAATAACCAGAGATGACAAAGAATAAAGGAACTGCCAAGTCTAATAATGGAAAGTACCAATCATAAGTCCAGTAATTCGCAAAGCGGGTCGTTGGAAGATAATTCACAACATGCATGAAGACAACCGCAAAACTTGCTAGCATCTTAGCAGAGTCAATAGAATAATTTCGTTTCAATGGGACCTCCAACTTATCCATTTATTGTAAAGGATAATATTCATAAATTATTTTATATTAAATTCAATACAATTAATATATCATTTACTTAAGATAATTGATACTTCTTTGAGTCCGTAATAATAAAAAGCGCCTTATAGTCACCGTTCAAAAGATGGACTGTGATTATAAAGTGCTTTTCGAGTGAGATAGATTACCATTAGCGTACTTGCATCTTTCTAAAAGCTAAGTATGCCTTTCCAGCAACCATCTTAGAACTTAGGAATAAGTTTCTTGTTGTTAATGGGTTCATTGTCTTAAGCAATGCATCGAACTTTTGTATCTTATCTTTATCATTGGCAATACTATGACGGAATAAATAACCTAACGAAATTCGAAAGAATGTATTACGGAATCTTAAACGCGTCTTTTCATCTAACTCCATTGACTCCACTCGTTCGATAACCTTTTGTAAGGCATTAATATGAGTCAATGTCTTAGGATGATTGAGTCGACTTGATATACTTGTTTCGCCTACGACATAAAAGTATAGAACCTCATTGACATAACCCACTTTCTTAATATGACTTAAGTAAGTCACATTATATAAGAGGTCCTCACCATAATGGAGTGTCTCATCGAAATGCACATGATGCTCACGCAACACGTCACTTCTATATAACTTATTACAGACGTAGCCCATTGGTCCATCTTCATCTAAGATTGTTGTAACCATATCATAGTTAGTTATGTTTCTATCGCCTAGATAGATATATTTATTATTACGAGTATAACTACACGCAACTAAGTCAATTGATGGATCTTCTTCGTAACGCTGGAACATAGCTTCAAGATAACGCGGATCAAACACATCATCACTATCTAAGAAAGCAATATAAGGTGTGTCAACCTTTTCAATTCCATAGTTTCTCGCACTTGATACTCCACCATTGGGTTTATAAAAGTAGTGAAAGCGCGCATCGTCACCAACTAACTCTCTACAAACCTCTGCTGTCTTGTCTGTCGACCCATCATCGATGAGCAGAACTTTATAATTTGTATATGTTTGGTTCTGAATACTTTCGATTGTCAAATGAACTGTATTTTCTGAATTATGCATAGGTACAATAATTGATATACTCATTTTCATTCACCTTTTCTGTCATTATTAAACTAAAAGTATCTATAATAAACAAATACATTATATTAGTTTCTCATCGCATTTAGATATTTTTTTATAATAGCCACCATATCATCAATTACTTCAATCTTCATAGTTAGAACTGCCAATACGTAAGTCAGAGCACCAATGAATATAGCAACAAACAATGCAACAATGTCATTCACTTGTCTCACTAATATGAGGTAGCTAAAGTAAGCACTCCCTCCCATTATGACTGAAGCCAAAGTAACCTTAAAGAATATCTTAACGATGCTCAAGATACCGAAGGGACCAATCTTCTTTCTCAAGTTAATTCCTAACAAGACAACCGTTACCATTGCCGAGACACTTGTCGCCAATGCTAGTCCTCCAATACCGAAAAATCTAGAGAAAATTGGAGTCAGAATAATATTCACAATAACCCCGATGGTTGCATTAATCATTGGTGTTTTAGTATCTTGCATAGCATAGAAAGCCCGGGATAATATCTCACGAATCGCTACGAACAACATCCCTACCGCAAAGAAAGTTAAGGCTGAGGATGTCATATTAATCGCATCTGCTTCAAAGTTGCCGCGCCCATAGAGTAAGCCGACAATCTCCTTAGAGAATATAATCGCACCAAAAGTTGCTGGAATAATAATCAACGATAAAGCTTTGATGACGTTAGCTGTCTCTCGCTTTAAGCCATTAAAGTTCCCTTCAGTCGCTAATCTTGACAGAGATGGATAAACAATCGATATAATAGATACAACGAACAGCCCATGGATGAAGAATGTAATCATATAAGCATAATTCAAGGCTGAAATCCCCCCAACTGTAACGTTAGAGGCAACTGTTCGATTGATCAATACATTAATTTGGTTAATTGAACTCCCAATAATCACCGGAATGGAAATCTTAATCATTCTTCTTAAATCAGAATCATTCAGATCAATCGTTAACCTATATACGAAACCACTCTTGAAGATACTCGGTAACATAATAACCAATTGAGACGCTGTAGCAATAACAAATCCTATGGCTAACACAATAAAACTCGTCTCCGTACTGAGATAAATAGAGAAGATAATAATTAAGTTAAGCGGAAAGCCGATTAAAGCAGGTATAACAAAATTATCTTTTATTTGTAAGTAAGAGGTACTTAAAGCAATCAGTCCCGTAAAGAATATACTAATGACACTCACACGTGTTAACTGAATTGCAATATCAACCGTGGCCCCATCAAATCCAGACGCGAAAAGGCGGACTATCTGTGGCGTAAAAAACACACTAACAACATATAATATAATCGCAGCCGCTGTCAGAGTATTAACTAAATTATTCGTAAATTCAGTCACTCGTTCCTCGCCATCAGCTGCCCTTATCCGGTTATACTGAGGTATAAAGGCCGTTGCAATCCCTGTAATAATAAAACTAGATATCACATCTGGAATTGTCAACGATATCAGGTAAGCGTCACTAATATTAGAAGCCCCATAAAAGTATGACAATGCAATATCACGAGCAAAGCCAAAAAACTTTGATATTAGCGTAATAATCATGACCTGTATCGCTGTTTTCTTCATCTTGTTTCATCTCCAACTCTATTCATCATTCGCCTAGCCTGCTTATTTATTAATCGCTTTTAGCTTTCCTTTAATATCTGCTTTTTCGAAAACTTTATCCCATGTATAGTCATGGGCGTTAAAGTTATTCTCGAATGGAAAGTCCTCAATACCTCCAAGGTCAAAGTCAGCTTGATCATTCAAAA
This sequence comes from Ruoffia sp. FAM 24228, assembly GCF_045528575.1. Taxonomy (NCBI): domain Bacteria; kingdom Bacillati; phylum Bacillota; class Bacilli; order Lactobacillales; family Aerococcaceae; genus Ruoffia; species Ruoffia sp. FAM 24228. The sequence continues at coordinate 5,054 of NZ_JBGQQZ010000061.1, read as the reverse complement.
AGTAAAATTTACTATTATGTATACTTTCAAAGTCTCTAGCCCACTTGTAATCTGTAGTAATAATCTTCAAGTCGAGGGCTGAATATTCTAACATCTTCGTCGAGGTTTGTAATGTGTATGGGTATTTATCCGGTATATAATTAATTCCATAGACGGCTTTTGAAGCAATCTCTGGTATTTCCTTATAAGGTACGCGTCCGACGAAGGTAATATCCGGATGATTCTTATATGTCGTATAGATTTCATCATCTTCTACAGCTCCTACAAGATGAAGCTTTCCTTGTTTTGCTTTTGAGAAGGAATGTAAAAATTTGTCAATCTGGCGTTCTTTTGAGATAGAGCCTATGTAGATAAAGTCAAACTCTTTCTCAGTCTTTGAAACATTCAAGAATTGTTGATCGAGTCCCATATCACGGTAAGTCTCAGGAATATCATCTTTAAAGAGGAAGCCTTTTCGCACATCTTCGTTTAAGAAGATTCTTAAATCCGGTTTAGGATTACGTACATTCTTAATTAAATTCTTCAACTTTGCAAATCGCCCTGTAGATAATGACGCATATTCATGTACCACGATATGATTATCTGACTGGATTCCTCCGAGGCCTTTAAATTCCCAAATCACATCAAAGTCATCTAGAGAATAGCCTCCAGCTAAATCCGCTGAGTCATAACAATCGAACATCGAATCTTGGTTCAGATACTTTATATAAGCGTCGATATCTGGTAGTAACGCATTATCACTACGTTTAAACAATATTTTCATTGGGCACTACCTGCTTTCCTGATAATTCTTTATCTTTATAATAAATAACTGAAAAAACAATCAACATTAAAATCCATGTAATCGGGCGTAAACGAGTTCCAGTTCCGATATTATCGTTAGAAACTGCTGTTAAACCAATCCAAATCATCGCATGACATAAGATAAAGTACTGAACATCGGTAAGTAAAGATAATCTTTTAATTATAAAGTATAGAATATAGGCCATTGGGATTGTCTCTGCAAAGAAAACTAATAATGTACCAACACTGTTAATATCCCAAGGCAATGGTCCGATTAAGTTCCCAACAAAACTTGCAAGATAATTAATTAGGAACAACACGTAGTTAGGTTGAATCAAGTTGATTCCCATCTGACTTCCTCCAGAGAACTCAGTCAGAAATGACGAACGATAAAGTAAGCCATCTCTTAAAGATTTATCAACAATTGGCATTGTAAAGTCCATAAAGAATGTATAGTAAATTCCTAATAATACAATCAAGATGAAGATAAAGCTCTTAATCTTTCCTCTTCGACTCATCGCGCGGTACAAGTAATAAACAATGACTGAAGCAATATAAGAAACTAAGATATACCCTCTTAATTCTCCCATTAACCATAATGAGAAAATCCATAGAATCCAATAGTAAATATTAAACTTCTTCTTGAATAAGATATTGATCCCTAACACAAGGTTTTGTACATATAAGTAATACAGCCATATATCTCTTAATATAGAAATGTGTACGTTCATCTGTAAACTCAAGTAGAACATCAACATCAATAGAACCATGATTTTCGAATTAGTATAATACTTATCTTGTATCTCAATTCTCACTTGCTTATATTGCAACTTAACTAATTTAACTGAAGCCAAAATTAATAAGAAGAAGCCGATTGTATTGAACAAGCGTATTAAATAAACATTTTCCGAATCGAACAACTTCAAAACATTACCTATCATTAATGGATAAATCGATGTCCGAACCCAGGGTAAACCATTTTTTACATTTTGAGCTTGTTCCCAATAGAAAGCTCCGTCATCTCCTTCTCCAAATAATCTTAAAGTAACACCATCGTTACCTTGACTACTTGCCAGAAAGAAAATAAACACAGATAAAAATAGCGAAGCCACTACAACTGCTTGAGATAAAAATAAGTAAATTTTCTGTTTTTTATTCATTCTTAGCCTTTCTATTTGTTGTCGTTCCTATACAAAGTCTTATAAAATTATACAAGCCCTTTATATATTTCTTTCATCTTTAATGCCACAGTGTCAATGGAGAAATTCCCTATCAAACTGTCATTATAGTTTGTTTGTTGCTTTCTTAATTCGCTGTCGTTATATAACCTAATTATGGCATCCTTAAGAGATACTTCATCTGACGGATCTACTAAAAAGCCTCCTTGATGATCATTGATTAAATCTACGTTTCCTCTAATATTAGAACAAACAACTGGTAATCCAGAAGCCATTGCTTCCATTAACGAAACTGGTAAACCCTCGCGATACGAAGGAAAGACAAATAGATCCGCTACTGAATAAATATCTTGTATATCTTCTCTGAAACCAAGAAATTTAACATTATCTTGTAAACCAGCATCGATGGCCTGTGCTTCTAATTCATCCTTAAGATCCCCTTGTCCGCATAAGACGTAATGTATCTTAGGATTATTAATTAGGCTCAATGCTTTTATAACGACTTGGTGGTTCTTATTTTTATTCAACTCACCCACGGAAAGAATTAGAAAGTCTTCATCGGGTGAATTCAAAAATTCTTCACGAACAGCTTGGTTTTTCTCCGGTTGTTTCTTGAATTCATCTAAATCAATTCCAATACCTGGGATATACGCACAATTTTCCGCTGAAAACCCACTCGCTCTCTCGTAGTCTTCTTGATTGATAGTTACAAGCGTATGAGTGTAGCGAGATAAAAATCGCTCGATCGGATAATAGATAACCCAACTTAATTTAGATGAATTCTTATAAAAATGAAAACCATGTGCAGTATAAATAACCGGTATGTTCAAGTGCCTACCTACGAGTCTGCCAATAACACCTCCGATAGGTGAATGGCAGTGAATAAAATCATACTTTTCTTTCTTCGCTAATTTATAAAGTTGAAGATAGGCTTGTATATGTTGATGGGCTAAAAACATATTCCTCGTAAAATCAATTTGAAAACTAGGTATATTCAATTCCCTTAACTTAGCTTTAAAAGTATCAATTTTTGTTTTAGAGGTAGAATTCCCTTGAACAAAATTTGCAGCAACGTGTACCTCTACACCTAACTGCTGTAGAATGTCGATATTATTCATATTAAATTGATCTATCATTGAAGCGACAGATGCAAGCATTAACATTTTTTTCATGATATTCCTCCATCATGCAGAAGTTACTTTCCATTGAAACATATGCAACATAATACAAATCCACCTAAATAAAAAATCTTTATAACGATAACTATTCTAGATTGTTTAAAGGTGCTTCTAATGGCGCCTCTAATGCTGGTGCTTGATAGCCAGTTGGAGCAAACCATTCAATCTCATTACTATGACTTTCAGCTTGAACGTGGTCTCCAGCGATATTCACTGCTGTACTTCCTTCATAGACAACCTCTTGATTGTCCGGTTCACTGAAGGGACCAGCTTGAAGCGACTGAGCATCTTCTTGACTATTGATGTGTAAGTTAATCTGCGAGTCGACGTAAATACCCGATGCATTCGTTACAAGCATTGCAGGAACTTCTTGAAAGATCACATTATAATAGTGCGCAACCACTGAGTCCCCGTAACTTGTCGCCACAGGAATCGGTGCGACATCTTCTAAATTCTGATAACGAACGCGGGAATTTTGCATAACAAACTCATTAACTCCACTTATATTCTTCTCACGTTCCTTCTCAGTGTAATAGAGACCATAGATAATTTCATTACGCCCCCACGGTGTCATCTCAAAATTTAAGCGGTTGGACATGGATTTAATCTCACCATTTATCCCCGCAGCAATGAAGTAATTTTTTGCTCGAGATTTCACATTATCAACATTGAAGTAGACACTTCCCGCCATACTTTCGACGTGGAAAGTTGTTTCATAATCCATAAAGCTAGAATTCGTCACATTAACCGTTGTATTATTATCAACCAACCATGTATTCTGATCCTCAGACTGAATTGTTCCGTTCTCAACCACAACTCCAATCCAAGCTGTATAACTTGGATCTCGTTCAGATACTTTACCGTTAGCAACAACATTGTCAATATTAACAATCGCGTCGCCCTCATGGCCTCCAAGATAGAAAGCCATTCCGAAACTATCGGTAATATCGTCGCCTCCAACATCTTCTAGGCTAACGTTTTGAATATTAACTAAATCGTAATCAACCATATGAAGCGCATAGCCACCATACATGTGTTGGAATCGAGTATTGGAAACAGAGATTCGATTAGCACCCTCAATGTAGATACCACGTTGCATCTGTAAATTATAAATATCATCTGCCGTATCCATCGTAAAGTACAAATCTTGTGGGTTCAATGACCCATCAATCGTAATCCCTTCAATCTCTAAACCATAATTCTCTTCAGCCATAAATAACTTTAAGAAATAATACTCTGATGGATTAATCATAGGATTCTCTGGTTTAATAACTGCGTTATCTCCCCGAATTTGTAGACCTTTAATCCCAGCAGCCTCAATATTCCCCTCACCTTGGCTCAAGTATTCACCTTCAGGTATAACGAGTCTAATAGGTTCTTCGGTAGCCATATCTAAAGCAGTTTGAAAAGCTTCAGAATCATCTTTGCCATCATTCGCTACGGCTCCAAGGTCCTCAACTAAATTAACTTCTTTAATATCATCCAATTCAGTAATATTTAAATCAATTTCAGGTACTAGACCTGTTGATTCTTCTTCTTCAGCTTGATTATTAGCATGAACAGTTGGCACAATGAAACGGTTGAATAGCACTACCGCTACTATCAGAATTGTTTTCACAATATTTTTTATTATTTTACTTGAAAATTGTACCTTTTTGTTCATTTTTTTACTCCTTATTTTAACCACAAACTTCTGCTTTAATCATCTTCTTATCACATTTTTTATATTTTCATCAAACACTATATCTACATTATAATTGAAATTCAATTTATTATACATAGAATTTTTTAATAGCGCCGATTGTAAAATTAAGCTAGACAACTAAAACAGCCATTTGTGGTACACTCAACTTGTAATTCCGACCAAAGAATACAAAGGAGTGACCACAAATGACCTACACCCATCTTACCACGG
>NZ_JBGQQZ010000060.1:0-14492 GCF_045528575.1 Ruoffia sp. FAM 24228 | reverse complement strand
TTAATCCTAGAGGCATTTAATTACCGTCAAAAGCCCAAAGGACAGCGACAAATATTGATGCATTTAGCTCACAATCGCACCCCGATGTGCCGCAGTAAAATTCGTCGATTGATGAAGAAATTCAATTAAGTGTGTCCGATTCGTAAGCCTCGTTTTCAACGCCAAGTATCTGCGGAGTATCAGGCTGAACATGTCAAACCCAACTATGTTAAACGTGAGTTTAGAGCTTACGGACCGCGTTCCGTGCTGTTGACGGATATTACTTATTTGCCGTATGGCAGGCAGAAGTGGGCGTATTTAGCGACGGTTAAAGATGCCTTTACGAACGAAATTCTATCTTATGAACTCAGCCCGATGCTTCATATTGCGTTTGTTTTGAAGATGATACGACAACTTATCGCCCAGCATCCGGTGAGTTTAGCGACGCAAACCCTGATTCATTCAGATCAAGGGAGTCACTTTACCAGTGTGAAATTTCAGTACCTTGTGGAGAATAATGGGTTAATTCAATCGATGTCCCGACGTGGCAATTGTTGGGACAATGCCCCTCAGGAATCTTTTTATGGACATATGAAAGACGAGATTGATCTCGCTTCGTGTGAAGATTATGAGGACGTAAAAAAGCTCATTGAAGAGTATATGGATTACTACAACAATGAGCGTTACCAATGGAACTTAGCGAAGCTAAGCCCTATTCAATATTATCAGTTTTGTACTACCAATGTCTATCCCTTAGCAGATATTTATTCAACACCTGCATTACCGCACATCAGAACGATTGAAATTGAAGAGTAGCTGCACTCAAAATGTGGCTCAAATAGTCCTTGACTATAGGACCAGTTCATCCATTTGGCTTGAGTTCGACCAACTCAGGACAAACCGCAGGTCCATTTGGCTTGAGTTCGACCAACTCAGGACAAACCGCACATCCATTTGGCTTGAGTTCACACAACTAAAGACAAACCGCATCTCCATTTGGCTTGAGTTCGACCAACTCAGGACAAACCGCAAGTCCATTTGGCTTGAGTTCGACCAACTCAGGACGAACTACAATAATATTGGTCGTAGGTTGAATTTTACCCAGTTTTCTTTACTTCTCTACTCTACTTCTTCCTTTTTTCGTGTACTTGCAATTAAACCTACCCCAGATAACACAGCTAAAGCAGCAGCTGAGAAGATCGCGTATTGTTTTTCTTCACCTGTTGCTGGAAGTAAGCCTACACTACTTTGGTCTACGTCAGTATTTTCAAGGTCAATAGAACTTCCCTCGTCTATTGTCCCTTCAGAATCTTCATCAGTATCATCAGACTCGCCTGGTTGTTCTGTTTCATCTTCTGGTATTTCATTCCCGTCTGATTCACTTGGGTCCTCATCAGGTTCAGTCGGTGTTTCAGGCGGTTCCGGATTCTCTGGATTTCCCGGGGTTTCTGGTATTTCATTTTCCCCAGGTACTTCCGGAGTTTCGCCATCACCACCACCTTCGACGGGTCCACCGTCTGCAGCGTAACGAATAATCGTTGCGGTTAGCGGTGATAAAGTTATTGAGCCGTCATTTAACAAGACACCTTCTGGGTTTCGAATTGCTTCTGTCCCTGCAGTAAGCGCGTCGACAATTACTTCACCAGTTCCAATGACTTCAAAGCCTTCAGGGAATGTAAACTCTCGGTCTGATTCATCTGAGTTAATGAAGACTGCATAACGGTTCCCTTGTGAATCTGTGACTTCATAAGCTACAACTAAGTCCGTGTCACCCATTTCAGGGGTATTAATAAAGCGAACATTTTCTTCGACTTCTTCTTGTGTACCCCAACGGAATGCATCTACATCACGTCTTAAGTGAATTAATCCTTTGGTATATGCTTGCGTTTGAGTATGGATTGGATACATTTCATTATTTAAAGCCATATTCCAATCAAATTTATTAACTATATCCGTCGAGTCATAAGAATCGTGCACAAAATACGGATATTCAAACGGATTCCCATCTTCATCCACTAAATATGTCGTCTTGTAAGGAGCCTCATCAACTGTCGTTATATAGTCTTCATGACGGAATTGTTTCGTTCTACCAAACTCTTGACCTGCATGTATAAACGGCGTTCCTTGTGACGTTAGAATCATTAAGTTCCCTAAGCGAATTCGTTGATGAATCTCTTGAGCGTATTTTGCGGGATCTTTCTTAATCGACTGAGCAATCACATCATGCAATGTTAAATTATCATGCGCCGCAATATACTGTATAATATCTCCTGGATCATCCGCATTCACATTGCTAGGAAGCCCAATAATATTATTAAACATGTCTTCCAGAACTTGCGCGCCTCCGGTTAAGAATTTTGGTTGCCCTTCACTACCAAAACCAGACTTCAGCATATTGCGGATTTCATCCGAGAATACCGCCACACCGTCTGTTTGATTCATCCAAGATTGGTCCGCGGGTTGCCGTGAGTCGTCCTCATCACCTGTAAAGGTAATCCAACCTTCTCCTAACATGAGAATATTCGGATTCAATCTAGCCGCTTCGTCGTAAGCCATTTCAACTGCTTCAGCGTCATGGTCACCCATCATATCAAAGCGGAAACCGTCGACTTTGAATTCATCGACCCAATATTTTATCGAATCAACTAAAACCCGACGTGACATATGATGAGTTGTTCCTAAACGCCCACCACCAAAGGATTCACGTGGCGTTCCGTCTTTATCCATAAAGTGATAATAATTTGGCTCCAAATCTTCAAACAAGAAAGTTCTCGCCGTATGATTGAAGACCACATCTAAAATAACACCCATATCACGCTTATGAATCTCATTGACTAAGTTTTTAAACTCAGCTATGCGTTGTTCTGGATTCTCTGGATTTTCGGAATACATCCCCGTTAAAGCAAAGTAACTTTGTGGGTCATAACCCCAGTTATAATTATTTTCCGAAGCAGACCACTCTAATTCGCGTTCGCCATTATTAAATTCATCCGCGTAGAAATAGCTCATGACTGGCAATAATTGAATATGCGTCACACCTAAATCCTGTAGATAATCTAAACGCTCAACAAAAGAACTAAAGGTTCCAAATTGACTCGTTAATTCCTCTGAAATACTAGGGTCAGATGTAAAGTCGCGCACATGGACTTCATATATAATCGCATCTTCTCGTTTCGTGTATCCTGGGATGTTAGCATAATCTAATTCTGGCCCAATCGTTGTTGGGTCAACAATCGCCGCTTTGGCCACGTGTGCTCCTGGTGCTAAATTATTCCAAGCCGCTAAAGATTTTGCATATGGATCGAGTGCTAGCACTGATTCACCATCGCGGGTAATTTCATAGTGATAGAAGTAACCTTTGTGGTCCGCAAGGCCCGTCTCGTCTTCATTTAATAATAAATTCCAAACGCCTGTCTCATTCCGCGTCATATCATAATTTCCAACCACTTCATCTTGATTCTCTTTATCGTATAAGACAACGCGAATCGCCTCAGCCGTTGGTGCCCATAAGTTCATTTCTACTGAACCGTCTTCATGCAACTCAGAGCCTAAATCACCTTCATATGCATAAAGATCATCCATTAAGCGCCATGAAGAACGCACAGCCGTAGAATTGTCACCGTATGACACTGTGTATTGACCAGACAGTCCATCAAAATCACCGGAAATAATGACTTGACCGGTTGTTTCATCAATCGTAATATCATCAAAAGAAATGTCATTACCATTTCTATCAGTTAGAGTAAACAAACCTGTTAAATCGCTCTCGACAAGCGTGCTAACTGATGACAATGAAACAATAATTTGATCTTTCGCAACCATTTCCGCATCAGTTAGACGTTCTTCACCTGCTGTATAAGGCGATGTGTGAACAGTCGGATCCAAATCGCGTAAGAATACTTGACTATCTTCAGCGCGGTCTGAGAAAGTCATGTCTCCAGATTGTTCGCCGGTTAATTTGTTTACTAATAAAAATTGAATACTGCTATCTAAACCATTAGATAGATGGACATCAACATAGCGACCGAACGGTCCTTCATTAATAAAATCCAGCGCGTCATCTGGCCAGCTACCAATGTTCTCACTGTCTTCATCAACTTCGCCCCAGACCCATAAGCCCCAGCCTTCATAATTATCATCTTCGCGTTCATAGTTAATTCGGATTTGATTTTCATTTTCTAAAGGTTCGTACAGATGTTGTTCATACTCTTCATTAATCCAAACTTGGTTCATATCCGAATGAGCTATTTGAACCGCTTGGTCTTCAGTCACATTGTTACCCGTCACTGTATTGATTAAGTAGTTAATAATTTGCGCGTTGTCTTTTACCGCAACATCTAAGTAATAGCCATATTCCGATTCAAGAAACTCAGATAAATTTGTCGCCCCGTTCGGCCAACCACCTAATTGATCACTCGGTGTTTCAACATCTCCCCACATCCAAAGCCCCATTGAGCTCGGGTCACCTTCAGGTAATTCATCAAAATGTAAACGGAAGTCACCTTCCGCAATTTCTGGTAAAGTAGCAACGCTTAAAGTTGAAACGGTTTCAGATTCCTCAGTCAACGTTTCTTCGACCGATTCTTCAGACTCAGCTATTTCTTCTGTACTTTCCTCAATCGGACTTTCTTCAGAAGGGTCCTCTTCTACAATACCTTCCTCGACTGCCTCATCGGAAACTAGTTCGACTGTGCTTTCAACAACAAGCTCCTCCGCATTGACTTGTAGTAAAGTATTGTGACTGACTAAAATACCTGCCGTCATAGCTACCGACACAACGCCAACTTTTAATTTCTTCAGTCCAAACTTGTGAACCTTTTGACCGCTCTTCTCCATCAACAGCTTTTTATTTCGATGACTAACCATTCATCTGCCTCCTATTTGTATTGAAATCGTTTTCTGCAAACGTTTTACTAAATTATATAGAATAATGAACATTATTACAATATATTCATACAAAAATTAGTTTAAAGAGTAAAATCAACTGCTTTTAATAGCCTTCCAACAGACTATCGATATATTTGCTTAATGCAATCGTTTGAGTATTCCTTGCTCTTAAACTTCATATCTTTGGACTTGCGAGCTGACCTGTTCTATAATTTTAAACAAGAGAAGAGGGATAAATATGAAACTAAGATTAAGTATCGACGACATTAATGGATACAAAGAAAAGTACTCGAACGCATCAGCTGCCGCTGGTTTTGCCGAAGAGCCTAAATTCATCGGTCTGCCGAAGTATCACGTCGTTATATTGGATGAAGAAAACTTAACGCTGGTTGAAATGACTCTTGGCCTCAAAGAAAAAGATGTTACCGCCATCCCCTTATCACAAGTCAATTCAGTAAAAGTATCAGGAACGATGATTAAAAAAGCTGTCATCAACACACAAGGTGGCAATTACAAACTCCAATTCAAACCACTCGCAGTAGGAAATGGGTCAGAACAAAAAGATTTATTAAACAGGCTCGATGCCTTGTAAGTTAATAATGAAAAGCCCTTCAAGCTAGCAGAAGCAATGCTAGCTTGAAGGGTTTTTGGTGTGAGTTGGTAAGGATCTTGAGACCTATCGCAGGGCCGTTTGGCGTGAGTTAGGGCAACTTGAGACTTATCGCGCTCCATTTGGCGTGAGTTGGGCCAACTTGCGACTTATCGCATACCCATTTGGCGTGAGTTAGACCAACTTGCGACTTATCGCTCTCCGTTCGGCGTGAGTTCGGCAAACTTGAAACCTATCGCAGGGCCGTTTGGCGCGAGTTCAGGTAATTACAACTCTCATAAAAAAAACGAGCCTGGACACTGAGTCTCCTCAGTATCCAGGCTCGTTTACCTATTTTATAACTATAACCCATTATCTCTGGTTATTTAGTTTAAACTATTATTCTACACTTGATTCTTCTGTCTCAGCAGCGTCTTCAGCTGGAGCATCAGTTGTTTCTTCTGTCGTTTCTGCTTCATCAGCTGCATCTTCAGCAGACTCTTCTGATTCTTCTTGAGCTGGGCTGTCGATAACCGTTCCTGCTAGAGCGTCGATCGTTACTTCTTCACTCATCATAGCATCTGCTTCTTCAACTTCAACTGTCCAAATTGGACCATCTTCTTGCTCTTCTTCAGATTGTAAGAAGTCCCAGAATTCAGATGTATCAGCATTTAAGTTCCAACTTACAGCTTCGCCATTTTCAACTTCTGCTAAAGCTAATTCAGTCGCTTCATCAATTGTAATGACACTATCCATATCTAATGTTGGACGTTCTTCTTCTGATGGTGTTGCTTCTTGAGTTGCAGCATCATCCATTTCAGCGTCATCTGTAACTGATTCATCGGCAGGAGCTGATTCGACAACAGAGTCGTCTGATAATTCAGCTTCGCCTTCATTTTCAACGATATCCGCTTCATCAGCCACATCGCCGTCCATCATATCATCGGCAGCTGATTCGTTTGTTGCTTCATCAGCAGCATCGTCACCATCTAAGAAGCCGAATAAACCTTCGTTAAAGCCACTTTCTGTAACTTCACCGTCTTGCCATACAACTTCTAATTCAATATCTTCTTCAGCATTGAATGCATTTACCGTAATATCGTAACGTTGCTCGTCACGGTCGTATGCTACATCAATTTCTTCAATCTCTGCGTCTGGATACTCTGCCTCTAACATCGTTACAGCTTCTTCAAGACCCATTTGTACATCACTTGCTTCAACATCTGCTGCTTCTTCTTCCATAGCAGACTCTTCAGCAACTTCAGATGTTTCTTCTTCAGTTGTCTCAACGACTTCACTTGTTTCTTCTTCGCTACTTACATCCTCAGCATAGGCAAGAGGTGCAACACTTACTAATAACGAAGCACTTAAACCAACTAACAACATTTGACGTAATGATTTTTTCATAATAAAATCCTCCTCAGGAATGACTTTTGAAACATCTCATCTGTCTTAAACCTATTATATAAAAACGCTTCCCGTATGTAAAATAATTGCACTCAGAAAAGAAAACATTTTTATAGAAACCTCTAGTTTACCTATTAAGACAATATTTCACATAAAACATTTTACATTAATATTTCTATATATTTAATACTAATAAACGCTTTTGTTGCTACAACTTACTTTAAGGTTTAAAATCGAACTAAACAAGAAAGGGGCATTAAAATGGTGCAAACATTTAAATTAGATGATAGTGAGCAAGCAAAATTTCTCATCTTCCATTCCGACTCTCATCAAGATGAACAGGACTATGTCAATCAATTCAACTTACCTAATGATGTATTTGCTCTCGATGATGTTTCTTCCGTCGCGCCAAGGTTTGAAGAAATCCCTCAACAAGATGCGGACAATTCACTCATTGTTGTTTTATCCAACGTCACGAGTCGCAACAATGATGTACCTGTCGAAGACCGACTCGAAACACTGACCTTTATTTTGCAAGATAATACACTCCTCCTTTTTTTAAAGGAAGGTTCGACATTCGACCGAAATTTATTACATCAGTACATGGACAAATTTGATAGCATTGCAAGTATCTTAGTCTATGCGGGGATTTTGATGTATTCTAATTTGCACGATGAATTGCAACAACAAAAAGCAGCCATCGATGATTTAAATAACAAAGCCAAAAATTCTACGAGTGGAGATGTCCTTCGAAAAGTAGCTGATACAGAACGGAATCTCGTTATTTTAGAACACACGATTGAAACCTTGGATGAGACGGTATCAGAGTTATTAGCAACTGAAACATTCACTAACAAACTTGACAACTCAGCACTAGAGTACGACCTTAAGTGGTACAACCGGCAAGTCATAAAGCTTGTCCACGTTTACCGTGACTTATTAGATAGTGTCAGCAGTTTATTTTCAGATCTTGTCAGCGACAACTTAAATAAATTAATGAAATTCTTAAACTCGCTCTCACTTGTTCTCGCTTCGGCCAGTTTAATTTCCGAGTTTTGGGGAATTAACGCCGGAGGCTTACCAGGAGAAAATTCTGATTACGGAACACTTGGAGTCCTCATTTTGGTTGTTATCTCAACTGCTTCAATGGCTATCTTCTTAAAGAAAAAAGATTACTTTTAAACGTCAAACACACCCATGAATCATTTCACGGGTGTGTGTTTGCGTTATTAATAATCAATATCGAATGAAGTATAAATGAACAAACTCTTACCCGCTTCGACACTTTCGCCAATGACATCTTTAATTTCTTTATGTTGAGAAGCAGTTATTTTATGCGCGTCGGCTAAGAATCGGTAATATTTCTTCAACGAAGTCCCCATCTGTTGCACGCCTGTTTGCGACTGAACAATCCCTTTATCAACGATATAACCATTCAAGAATAGAGTTAAAAAGTCAAGTTCGTTTAAGTCAGGTTGATAACTTCGATATACTAGTAATTCTTGCACATATAGATTTGCATTATCGTTATGCCGTTTTACAACTTTGTCACTCAGCTCTAGCTCTTCTTTTAAATAAATGCCAAAAGCAGCGATCGCTTCATTAGTATTAGCCTTAAACGACGTATCAACGAATTCCGTCTCTTCTTCTTTAAACTCATTGTCTACAATATCTAAGTGATTTTCAAAAGCCATGCGAGTTGTTTCGTCTGCTGGTTTGTAATCATTCGACGAGAAGATATGGTCATTCAAAGCCGCCATTATTCTAACTTGAGGAACTCGCTCCCAATCTAAAGGAAAATACTCTAGTAAATAAATATAGTTATTCACAATACTTGAAATCGTTCGGTTATGATTTTTGTTTACTTTAATACTTCGAGCATTTTCAAAATAACGGCGGATTTTTCCTTTTGGAATACCAAGCATTTGAAAAGCCAGTTGAATGCCATCTTGAATATGGGCATCTAATTGTTTCTTCTCCGTCGCATTGATATCCGCTAAAACGACCGGTAAAAAGGTTAAATCATTGACTAAAAACAAAACCTTTTTACGATTTACTGTAACGTAATTAGCATGCCAAGAATAAAATGGATTTGTTTTTGAGAAATGTTTGGCACTTTTTTCATTGTCTACTTTCTCAATGTGCGAAAACAAAGGTAATGTTTTTTTCGTTGGATTCATTACTAACATAATATCTCCCCTCTCTTAATTCCACATTTTTTATTCATTAAAATACAAATTCTTCTCCAAATAATCATTCGGATATTTCTTCAACAACCGCTTAAAGAACTGACGTAATTGACGCGAAGTTATTTCATTTGCTTGATACCTTGCGATATTTTTTTGATACGTCGCTGTCTCTTTGCTCGTTGCTTGCTTATTGAAGTAACCCCAAATATGTTGAGCGGCATTCACTTCTGCACCCTTATCTTCCGGCACACTCTCTGCTTGTTCAAGAAGCTCAATAAATAAGATAAAGTCTGTATCTTCCTTATTTTTTAATACGTTACGTATCTTTTGATAAATGCTCGCCGACTTCGCCAACACAGCATACTTCCGCTTGGCCCATAACTTCTCAGTAGCAACGATATCTTGATCCAAGTAGATTTGTATCTTTTCTGCAGACCGATTCTTATCTTTGACTTCTAACATAATATCGATCGGCTGATCAGGAGGAAGCTGCTCTAAAAATCCAATAAATGGTCGAATCGCAATCGTCTCGGAATGGGCACCGGCTTTTTTTCCAGGCGCTTGTTGACTGTAATGAATTTTTTGACGACCATCAGCTGGCTGCCAAGTTCGACCGGAAGCTTGAATATAGTCACTCAATGGAGTGTCATCAAGTGGAAGACGCACTTCATGATGCAAATTATCAAAAATAACGGGTAATCCGGTCTGCTCACTAATAGAAAGAACATCATGAATACTATATAAACGCTCATCGTTTTCAATGACTAAGTGCCCGCGCACGCGTTTAGATAACTGATTGGCTTGGTCAATAAAGCGTGCCATTGCGGCTTCTTTATCACCATACACCCCACCAATATGGATAATGATTTTGTTCGTCTGATTGCCTCCAAGTAGTTCTAACAATTCCGAATGGTACTCCAAGTCGTCAATCGCTCGTTGGACCACATTCATATCCATGGAATTCAAGACCGTATACTGTCCTGGATGCATCGAAATTCGTAACTGAGTTGATTGTACTTTGTCTTTAATACGATTGAACGTTGATTCAAAATACTCTTTCCAATCCAGGTCCACACCCTCTTTAGGCTTCGTCGCAAACGGAATTAAATCACTTGATAGACGTAGTAAACCGATTCCGTGATCCACTGTATAAGTAATCATCTCTTCCAATGTCGCCAGATTCCACTCAATCAATTCAATCCATTTGTCATTTGTTAAATTATCAAAACGACACGTCTTGAATCCTTGGCTAATATCGGGATTCAAACACGCGTAACCAATTCTTACATCTTGATTCATAAGTGACTCCTTTGTCTTTTGATTTATCATACTAAAAATAAAAAGAAAGATTGCATAAAATGCTCTCTTTCTTTCGATTTAACCTATTTGTTATTATCTGTATCTAAGCGCAACTCGCCGTCTTCCATGTAATAAACTTTATCACAATGCTTGATTAAACGCTCATCATGGGTAACCATAATCGTTGCTTTTTTCTGTTCCTTTGTTTGTTTGGCCAATATTTCAACCACTTCAAACGCACGACTCGAGTCCAAACTAGCTGTTGGCTCATCGGCTAAAATCACTGACGGATCATGGAACAAGGCACGCGCAATCGCTACACGTTGGCGTTCTCCACCTGAAAGGTCGCTCGGATATTTATCCCGTAAGTCCGTAATATCTAATTGTTCTAATAAGGAATCCACTCGATCTTTTTCGAATGCCTTTTTTTCGATTTTATTCACAAGACGCAACTGATCCTCAACTGTTAGGAAAGGTATTAAGTTAGATGCTTGTAGGATAAAGCCGATTTCTTTAAAGCGTAGCTTCGTTCTTTTCTTATCATTCTCTTCACTGAACTTGTTGCCATTAATCAAGACTTCCCCTTTACTAGGCGCTTGAAGGCCTCCAATAATCGTTAGAAATGTACTCTTACCTGAACCACTTGGTCCGATAATCGCAACAAATTCTCCCTCTTCAACCGAAAAGTTCGTATCTTTTAAGGCTGTAATCTCTTTACGTCCATCATCGAATGTTTTGGACACATTTTTTACTTCAATTGCTTTCTTCATAGAACCCCTCCTATCCAATTGCTTCTAGCGGATCGATTTTGGCTACCGTTCTTACTGAGAAGAACGCGCCTAATAAGGCAAACAAGACAATTAATACGGTTATAATTAAGATAAAGTACATATTAAAGGCAAATGGCACCGTACTCGGTAACACCATCGCTGTCCCCATTGTAAGCACCAAGCCAATGGCTACACCAATGACTGATAAGATAAATGTCTGGCTCACAACAGATGTCGCAATGTACTTCGTAGAAATACCCTGGGCTTTCATCACCCCAAACATGCTTGATTTTTGTACAGTTAACACATACATGAAGATTCCAATCACAACAGCCGCAATAATAATTAAGAAAATAATCATTAAACCAAACGTCAATACTTGGGCTGTGTATCCAGGGATTTCTTCAATATATTCAGAGATTGTTGACAGCTCTAAGTCTTCATTATCCAACTCGACACTATCTAAATCATCATCACGAATAATAAAGGCACTCACACGCCCTTCATCCGAATCATCAATTGCTTCGAACCGCACGTCTTGGTATGTTGAAATAGTTGTGTATAGTACTGGAGCGACATTGAATTTCGCGTTGTCGGTAAAACCAACGACTTCAACTTGCTCATCATTTCCCGCAAGATTTAAAACGTCACCAATTTCAATACCAAACTCTTCGTGGATACTAATATCTGCCACAACTTGAAAGTCTTCTTGAAACATCTCACCTTCAACGATATTTGGTGCAATAAATTGCTCTGAATCAATTCCGAAGAATGTCACTGAAATTTTATTCTCTTCTTGTTCAGCTTCAGTCTGATTATCGCGACTTACAACACTTGCAGTTTGTCCTAGAACGGCTATCTCGTCAGCTTCAATATCATTGATTAAACCTTGTGGCATCATTGACATATTAATATTTGAATTGGCTTCGTCTGCCAATACAATTGCTTGTGCTTCCCATTTATCCACACTTGTTCGGTTATCTTGAGCCAAACCGAAGGCTAAGCCAGTTAAAAAATAAACTAAATAACTCACTAATACTAATACACCGACGATTAATGAAAAACGCGTCTTGGCGTATTTAATTTCTTTCCAAGCTAAAAACATATCTTCACCTCTAATTTTATATTTAACTTATCACCTGATAAGTATATCAGTCATTTTTTTCACATGCAAGATATTTTTTGGTATTCACCTAGTAAATTCAACAATTCGATGTATAATATTAAATAAGGAAGGAGCAAGTATATTGACCTCTAAAGAGATTTCAACGAGACAAATGATTATAGATACTGCCCGTAAAAAATTTATGACCGACGGTTACAAGGCAACTTCAACGCGTCACATCGCAAAAGAAGTAGGGATTACCCAGCCGAATCTCTATCATCATTTTCGAAATAAAGAGACTTTATACATTTCCGTCCTAGAACAACTCGGAGATGAAGTGAATATTCAACTGAATTATATTGCCCATAACAGTCATTTATCATTACAAGAGCGTCTCAACCGTATGACCCGCTACCTCCAAGATAACGATCCCGTCGATATCTATACAATGATGAAAGATATGGAATCTGATTTATCTGATGAGAGTAAGACCAAATTGTACACTATCTTCTTAAATGGCTACAAACAACCTTTTGTAGATTTGTTTAAGGAAAATTTGACGAAGCTACGTCCGGACCATACTGCTGAGGAAATCGCTTCGCATTATTTTATAGTGATTGCCCCTTACATCAGCCCAGACATGCAACGTTATCAATTCGTCTCGATAGAAAGTATTGTCGATTTATTTTTACATGGAATTAAAATTTAAAAAAAGAGAAGCGCCTGGATAGATTCCAAGTGCTTCTTTTTTTAATTTAATGCATCAAATTTCGCTTTCATTGTTGGGTTCTTTCGAACTAATTTCTTAACCGTTAAGTCATCCGCTTTGTTATTGGCTAATCGCAAGTTGTTTTCGGAAGAGACTAAGGCATCTTTTGTTTTTTGTAGATGCGTAATCGTCTTATCAATTTCATCAATCGCTGTTTTGAACTTTCGACTTGCCAGGTCATAATTTCTAGCGAATGCCGACTTGAATGTATCGAGATCCTCTTCAAAATTTGTTATATCGATATTTTGTTCACGCATCAAAGCTACTTCTTGCTTGTACTCTAGCGAATTCATCGCTGCGTTTCGAAGGAGTGTAATAATCGGGATAAAAAATTGTGGACGAATCACATACATCTTCTCATATTCATACGATACATCAACAATTCCATTATTATAGAGTTCATTATCAGATTCTAACATTGAGACAAGAATCGCATATTCACATTTTTTGTCATTTCGGTTTTTATCTAGTTGCTTAAAAAAATGCTCATTCTTTTTCTTCGTTGCCGTCTCATCGCCTTCGTTTTTCATCTCAAACATAATTGAGATAATTTCATTGCCGTGCTCATCGTTCTCACGATAAATGTAGTCGCCCTTACTTCCGGATTTAATATCGTTATCCTTACCAAACTCTGCGTTTTTGAAAGCTGTCATTCGAAGGCGGTTAAACTCGATTTCACAATGCTGTTCTAAAGTTTCACCAACCATTTTAGTCGATTGCTTCGCCTTAAAATCTTTATAAAATGCAATTGTCTCGTCTTTTAACTTCATTTCTGTTTCGTATTTTTCCTTAACTGAGTTTAACTCTAATTCCCGTTCCTTTTCCTGAAGCGTCATCTTAGACTCTAACTCCATCAGCGCTTTTTCTTTAGCTGCATTGCTTTCTGACAATTCAAGTTTCTTCTCATTTTCAATCGCTTGAATTCGCGCATTCAACTCAGTCAATTCTCTATCTTTTGCCGCTAAAGCTTGTTGTAGTTCGAGTTCTTTGTCTTTTTCTAACGAAGCGGTTTTATTCTCCAAATCAGCGATAACTTTATCTTTTTCTGTAATTTGCTTGTCAAAGGAATTCTTCGTCTTTTCCTCAATTAGAGCTAAATCACTCTTATGTTGGGAGTTGATCTGCTCGAGTTTTTCATGAATCTCTTCATTAAATTCTTTTGTTCGAACTTGGGCTAAAATATCTGCATACCCCGCTTCGTCAATCGTAAATAGTGTCCCGCAGTGTGGACATTTAATTTCATTCATCAAAATACCTCCTGTAATTCTAACTGATTGTTATACCATTATACTAAAATTTAAGATGCGGTGGGAACTCGAGTCAAACCACAAGTCCATTTGGCTTGAGTTGACCGAACTTAGGACAAACCGTTGTCAAGTCCATAATCTTGTGTAAAAGTCTCAATGTAGTTATATCATCTGGTCATCATGCACATTACACTTGTAAGAATGTCCGAGCGTTATTTTCCCAATTTTCGTGGAAATCAATTAATATCGAA
>NZ_JBGQQZ010000059.1:0-16019 GCF_045528575.1 Ruoffia sp. FAM 24228 | reverse complement strand
TCATCGATTGCACACAAACGGAACACGATTCCACGGAAATCCTTACACTACCGAACACCGTTGGAAGTATTTTTGAGTTACTTAGATGAAGCAGTTTTGTCTAGCTTAATTTGACAAATCAAAATTTAAAAAACGGTTCCCCCCCTACAATTGTATCTTAAAAAAATTTATCTTGTTGTCAAATGTCATTAAGATCGCTTTATAGTTAATAAGTTATTAGGTTGTAAACAAAGTGTAAAATTATTTTGTGTAACCCTTTTATCGAATCTACTCTACTAATATCGGTAGATATAACAGCATCATAGCAATCTATAGTTTGAAATAAAGCAGTCTTTTCATCTAAACCAGTTGACTTTGGCCCTCCCCCCTCTACAAATTAAGAAAGCAATTTCTTCAAGACTGGTTTCATCAATAGCTGAAATATTTTTTCCTTCTAGTAGATCTTTAAGTGAAAATCTCTCCAGTCGAATCCTTTGTCTCATATAAGCTCATTGGTTGCATTAACAGCCTAGATATTCTTTCCGTCCCTGTGTGCATAGATTCATCAAATTCATTAGGCACCGCTGAACCTGTTAATATAAATTGATCAAATTCATCCCGATTATCCACTTCATAACGGCTTTTTTGTCATTAAATTGTATCAAGTTGCCAGTTATCATTTTTCCACCTTATCACACCAATCGACCTGTTTCCCCAGACGTACCCCTATTTTTCTCTGGAAAATCAACTTCCAGGTCAAAATGTCCACTTCCCTAGCAAAAAACGAGGCCCTTAAACATCCATCAAACGTCCAGAAACCCGTCCATATACGATTTATCCTTTCATTTTTTCAATCAATACTACACACTCAACATGTGTTAAGAGGAAGTCATAGCTGTCAAAGGTCAATTTCCATTTTCCTTTTTTACTTAATTCTCTTTGAGGGAACATATCCATTGTGGACTTGCGTATGTGGGAAGATATCCAAGATCGAACCTTGTATGCAGGAACATATCCAGATAGGATTGTACTTATGAGAATAGTTTGCCAAGTAACTGAACTTAGTTTCATAGTGCTATCTTTTTCCATTTTCTTATCTTGGTTCTAAAAGTCCCAAAAGGAGCAACAGTATTAACGTGAATAAATTTATATACTTCCCATACTGCTGTTTTTGTAGCTTCATCAGCCCACTTTCTCATATGAGGTAAAAATAATTCTTCATCACTTAGTACATCAATCATTTTATTGATTGAAATAACATTTCTGTTTAGCCTATCCTTTAACTCCTCTAAGGATAAATTTGCATAGGTATCCGAAAACCACTGATATAATTCACCAAGCTGATTCCACCTAAACATATCTGATGGTGTCTTTACTGTTAAGCCATTTTTCTCATCGGCTTCCCATTGCAGGAGCAATGTTGTCCAGCCAACTTGATAAGCAAGGTTTTCAGATGGTGTTCTGTCAACTTCGTCAACGCTTTTGTCTTTCAGTGATTCTGGGATATTATTAAATTCAGAAATATACTTTTCAAAACTTTTATTTATCTCAAATTTTAGCTCTTCTTTATCTTTATATGTTCTCATAATACCTCCTGTTATTAATACAAGGTCTAATTGATAATAATCTTTCTAGAAAAATAGAATAATTACGATGGTAAACCTCTTGAACCTCTATGGCTCAAATTTGTAACATAAATGAAATCGGGGAATTAATCCACTGATGGCTTTCGTATGTGGGAATAGGTCAACATATTTTTAAATATTTATTCTGATTTCTGCATTCATGTCATGATAAGTTAATTATCTAAATCCTTATTTTTATTATAAGATTTCTTTAAAGATACCATTGTAAAGATACCAAAAAATATTGTAAATAATATTGGTACCATAATAATAGAAATATAATCAATTGACCCTTCTCTAAATATGTTAAGTAATAAAAAGAAAATAAAAAACATAATCCCAGTACCAAACGTTTGAATAATACCTTTCTTACGAGTCTTTTTATAACCCTCTTCATCCATCACATCATCATGTTCCATTCCAGATAAAACGTAACGTGTAGCAGGATAAATTATCATAAAGAAAGTTACACATAGTAAAATAATATCAAATCCATCACCTAAATCAAAGAAAAAAAGTTGAAGGACTGTTAGGAATATAAAGGCAAATAAAATAATTAATGCACATTCCGCAAGAAAATAAAGGGTTGACAAACGTTTATATTCATCCTTAGGAATATTTTATTAATAAAAGAATTAATCATTTATATCTTCCTCCCAAAATAAGTCATCTAAAGTTTTTCCAAGCGATTTAGCTATCGATATACAAAGCTGTAGGCTTGGATTATATTTACCCTTCTCAATCAAACCAATTGTTTGCCTGGTAACGCCTATTTTTATTGCCAACTCCTCTTGTGTAAGTTTCTTTTCCATTCTAGCAATTTTTATTTTATTTAACATGTACCACCCTCCTAATTGCAAATTATAAATTACATTTGCAACATAAATCTAACATAAACATTTAATAAAAGCAACATATATGTGTCATTATCCTTTTAATCACTTACTAAAAACACCTATTTCAGTCTATGAAATAGGTGTTTCTTTTATTATAATATTTATTTTATCAAACTGTTTTAGAAATTAATGTAACTAGCTCTTCATTATTTTCCATTTTACAATTCGATTTCAACAATCATTTCCGATTTAAATTCTAACTCCAACTTTTCAGGATGAACAATATTTTTTTCAACCAGCCGCCTTACAAGTTGCTCATCATATATTTCTAATTCACATGTTTGCTCTTTCAATAAAGCTGCTATTTGTTCCAAACGCTCTCTTCCATTGGCTTGTTCTGCAATCTCTAGTTGAAGTTATTGTTTTTCTTCCCTCTGTTTGTAAACATTATAAACTACGTCATTATAGTCTTTGTTCGAGTTCGCTAGGCCGATTAAAGAATGTTTCAAGGCTTCCAGTTCTTCTTCAACTTTCATCAGTTTATCGTGTAACTGACTTGATAACGTTTGTGCAATATTTTGTTCTAAAGCTTTGAGAAAGTTGCTCCGATTTTAAAACAGTTCATTTATCGATTGGCTAACAGCTTGCTTTAAGCCCTCTTCTCTAACAGCTCGCGCATCACAAAATACTCCTTTATTTTCAAGCCTGCTGACGCATCACCAAACGATTAACCTCTTCCCTCGGTTATTCCAATGGATTCTTCTAAAGATTTCTCCACAATTTTCACAAAATACAATCTGAGCCGAACTGTGGTTGCTGCTGTAATTTCGCAGCTTATGTCTATCTCGTTTCTCTGGTTTGGTAGACTTTGCCAATATATCTGCAAATCGTAATGCATCTTTTACATTAACTCTCGGCTGATATTTTTTTATTTCATCATTCTTGGATAACTTCCCTCAAAGCAAAAATCCGTGATTATCCTTCCGGCTTAGAACCAGACCTCAAACCACGGAAAGCCTTTATTTACTTATCTTATTACACGCTTACTTATCAACCCTTGACATCAATACTACCGCCTCAACATGGGACGAGTTGATAGAATTGATGTATTTGCGATTTTTAATGAAATAGTCGTATGCGGGAACATATCGACTATTTTGTACGTTCGTGGGAACATATCCACCAATCGTACCGTTTACGAAAAGGGCACTCTTGCTAGGAGTGCCCTCAATCATAAAAATCGGTGTAATTAATAGTCTTTTTTCTTTACCGGAATCCAGATTTCGCTTCGATACTTTGGATTTCCAGTGTCTGGACTCTCGTTCCACAAAATTTCTGGGCCTTCAACTAACTCATAACTTGAAGACGGAAACCACTCTGAGTATATTCTACCCCATACATTTTGAAGTGTCTCTGGGAATGGTCCAATCGATTCAAATACTGCCCAGGTACAAGCATCAATTTTTAATACATCAAATTCTGCTGTTTCATCACCTGAAGTTGCTACCCCGATGTAATGATCCAACTCGCCCTTTTCTTCCATTCTTCCTTCTGAAAAATTAGTGGAAGCACTAATAATACCCATTGGTTCTACATTTGAGATTGCTTTTAATTGTTTAATAACCTCTGGTGTTAAAAGTTCGGTCATTTGTGCAATCTCTGGATTGACACCTTCAAAAATAATTGGGACTCTCTTCTTAAATCCTACTAACTTAAACGACTCTTTCTCAACAATACGATAATTCATCTCGCATCCTCCTTTAATTGATAATTGAAAGGTCATTCTAGGATAGGCTTTTAACTGCGTTTTCTCACTTCTTGCTTCTGAAGGAAGAATATCATGCAGGGAATGAAAAGCACGGGAAAACGAATCAGCCGAATTATAGCCATATTTGACAGCCACATCGATTATTCTCAAATTTGTATCTTTCAAATCAAGAGCAGCCAGCGTTAATCTTCTTCTTCGAATATATTCTGACAAACCAATTCCTGATAAAAATGAAAACATCCTTTTAAAATGATACTCTGAACAGTAAGCAATTTTCGACACTTCACTGTAATCAATTTCTTCAGTTAAATGCTCTTCAATATATGCCAAAGCTTTATTCATATTACTTAACGTATCCAACAAACAACCTCCTTTCAATTTCAATATTATCAAAGGATTTAATTACCCATCCGATAATCTGTGCACAATAAAGTCGACTAAATTTAAAAATATTACTTACAATTACAGCTATTTTAATGAACTGAACTTCATCTACAATTAAAGACTTAGGGAGTTCTTTCGCTAAAATGTTACAAACCATAAGCGTCTCAACATGTAACGTTATTAAGCTATTGATTGATTTAGGTGTGTTGCGTATGTGATTTAGATGATTTTAAGTTATCATTCAATCTTTTTTCAAATTGTATTTTAATTTCTTTAAAAATCAATCTTTAATATCTAACTATAATATTTTATTGACAAATAAACCACCAGTGTGTATATTGTATATGTACAGAAAAGGTGGTGAGGAATTGAATATTAATCTTTCTAAATACAGTAAGGAACCTCTTTATGAACAGATTATTAATGAGATTAAGCGGAATATTTTAAGTGGTGATCTTGAACCGGCTGTTCGTTTACCTTCCATTCGCCAATTATCAAAAGATTTAGAAGTCAGTGTGATTACTGTAAAGAAAGCATATGATACACTCGAAAACGAAAACTACATTGCCACCATTCCTAGTAAAGGGACATATATTGCAGAATTAGATGCCAGCATCATTAGGTCTAAGAAATTACTCAATATTGAAAAAGAGATCAATATATTAGTACAAGAAGCAAAATCAATTCAATTATCTAAAAGTGATTTTATAAATATCGTTGACGAAAAATATGAGGAGTGATGAGATGAGCAAATATGCCATAGAATTTAACAATATAAATAAAACTTTTAAGGACTTTTCGATTGATGACCTTAACTTAAAAGTAAACAAAGGATACATTACTGGTTTTATCGGGCCAAATGGAGCTGGAAAAAGCACATGCATTAATTTAATCATGGATTTAATCAAACCAGATAACGGAAGCATTAATATTCTAGGCTATGACCACATTCAAGAAGGTCAAATGGCTCGTGAAAATATCGGGTTTGTCTATGCAGAAAACGTCTTTTATGATCATTTAAGTGTTGAAACAACTGGAAAAACGATTGGAAAATTCTATAAAAATTGGAACCAACATGCATACAATCATTTTATTGAACAATTTAAATTACCTGCTAATAAAAAAGTTAAAAACCTTTCAACAGGAATGAAAGCCAAGTTGTTTCTAAGTGTCGCTTTATCTCATGGAGCTGAACTCATTATACTTGATGAACCCACCTCAGGACTTGATCCAATTGTTCGATCTGAAATCTTAGATATTCTTTACGATATCATTCAAGATGAGGCAAAAACCATCCTATTCTCATCCCATATTACGAATGACTTAGAAAAGATTGCTGATCATATTGTGCTCATCAATGATGGACAAATCATTATTGATTATAACAAAGACGATATCTTAAATACTTATAGATTAGTTAAGGGTTCTATTGAACTATTAGACAATGACTTACGACCATTATTAATTGGTTTGGAAGAAAAAAATACTGGTTTTACAGGACTAACCAAAGAGGGGCAAACATTTGAAGAAATATTCGGAGATAATATAATAATTGAACCAGCTAGTCTAGAGGATATTATGGTGCGTACAATTAAGAATGGAGGTTTATAATATGTTAGCATTATTAAACAAGGAATTTGTAGTTAACTTCTGGACAAACTTTATTGGTACTTTAATTTTAATATTCGCCTCATTAATTACTACTACTTATCAAACCCCTATTTATTTAAGTGTCTTTTTTGTACTGTTATTTGTTCGAAATGGAGATGGGAGGGATGAATTAAATCGTTCTGACCGACTAATATCAAGCCTTCCTGTTTCAAGAACCCAAATTCTAGCTTCAAAGATTATTTATGGTTTTTCTATTGGTCTAGTCTTTCTATTAATTCAAACCGCCTTCAATTATTTTATTCCTGGACTTACTTCTAATAGTTTAAGTGAGATCATTGGGATACTTATCCTTATTGTGTTTCTATTGACAGCTTATCAAATGTTCTATTTAATATTTGGTCCACAAATCATGAATTATATTATTATATTGATTTTCTTTGCCTTCATTACAATCATTCCAATAATGATTAACACCGGGCAATTTAATAGGTTTTTCGAGTTTATTTCTCAGTATAATTTAAACATTATCTTCATGAGCGTTAGCGTCTTAATGTTAATGCTTACTGGATTAATGTTCGCTATTAATATCAAATTATACAATTCAAAAGATTTATAAAAAAACTAAAAGAGAGACGCAGAACTATGCTTCTCCACCGCATAACTCTCCGCCTCTCTTATTTTTCTATGGTAATAAAATCTCCTGTCCTCAATTCCACTTCAATGACTTTTTCTTTAATGACTATGCCAGCTACCAACCGGTTAACTAAACTTTCATCATAATCTTCGAGTTGAATATGTTGGGGTTTTAGAAAAGCTTTAATATCGGATAACCTTCTTCTTTTTTCTTCATTCGTTGCATTGACAATCAACAACTGCTGTTTCTTCTCTCTTAACTGAAATATCTTTTCCGCGATCCGTTCGTAGTCTGTTTTTTGATTCGCAAACTGATACAATTTCTTCTGTAGACCGTGGAGTTGATCATCCACTTCTTCCACTGTTTCATCATACTGATCGTTGAGGACTTCGGTGATGTTTTCCTCCATGACTTTCAAGTAGTCGCCCTTCTCTCCTATAAAATTATTAATCGCCTCCACTACTGCTTCATGAAGGAGCTCTTCCTTAACCGTTCTCGCCTGACATTGCGTATGGTCAATAAGGCGAGTCACAAACCGCCAGACAGTCGCTTTACTTCCTCGACTGTTCCATTTTACTCGTCTAAAAATATCCCCACAGTGTTCGCAAATTACTTTGCCTGATAAGGCATACTTCCCTTGGTACACTCGCTTCTGCTTTCATTTGCCTGAATATAAATTACTTCTTCTAGCCTTTTCTTGTTGAGCCAAATGTAATAATATGAACAGGTGGATTTCTCCCCCTTTTACTTTTGTAATATCTCCTAAATGATGGATGTTAGGAAAATGTCGTTTCGTTATAGATATGGGAGCTTTTTCAATTTCACTTGCCCATATTGGTTGAATCCCATAACGAGAAGCAGCTAATGGAAATACACCAATCCCATCAAATAAACTTCCTAAAGTTAGTTTTGTCATATTTCACCTTCTAATCCCCGTTTTTAGGCGTAAAAAAAGATGCTCTTTTAATTGAGCATCGGATGTGATTCTTATAATTATCATGGTCTATTTTCCTTAATAAATTTTTCGCAAGCACCGAGATATTCTTTTAAAATTGTGGGTTCAGGTATTTCCTCACCTAATCCCGAAGCACGATCATGAACCCAATTAGAACAATTTCTCATACCTGTTTCAATCTCTAAAGATAATTCGGTAGTAAATGGTGCTCTTATTAATCTTTGAGTTTGTATCGCAGGGTTGAACCTTTGTACCGAGTCGTTAAATAAAATTTCTTCTATACTCCTTTCCCATGTTTCTCTCAATTTTTCGCACCATAACTTAGCCCCATCTTCATATTCTTTTAATTTTTCTGGCATATCCGGTGTTATATTTTTGTGCATAGATTCTAAACCTTGTAGTTTCTGTTTCAAAAGTGAAATTCTACCTTTGACAGGTAAACCTATCCACGGAAGAGATTTTTCGATTATCCCAGTAGTCGTTTGTATTTTTCTAATTGTAGTAGCGAGATAATTTACGCCTTGTTCTTGACACTTATTCTGAAGTGCTAATAAAAATGTTAAATCATGCGTAAATATTACTACCTGTTTTCGCTGTGCTTCTTCTATCAGTCTATTAGCAATAATATCTCTTCTTTTATAATCCAAAGAAGACACTGGATCATCAAAGACAATGCAAACGTTATTGTTGTGTATGGATGTTTCTGCTAAAAAGTTTGCTAAAGCGATAGATCTTTGTTCGCCTTCACTCAATATTTCTAAAGGTCTTTTTTCTTTAACAGTAAGTTTATTTAAAGTAGTACCTCTACTTCCTCTTTGTTTTATTTCAGCTGAAAACTCAGCTTTAAGTTTTTTACACTCCTGATTGAATATTTTTACATACTCATCCGTTACGTATTTTGCAAATAATTGATTTTGAATAGATGTTATTGAACGGGTATTAATTTTATTCCTTTCAGCTTGTTTTATCCATTTGCTATTAATAATAAATTTTTCAATCTCGGGTAATAGCTTTTCGGCTTTTAGTTTGTCAGTATATTCATTTTCATAGGTTTGAAGTTGTTTTAATTCCTTTTCTACATTTTCAGAATTTAGCTCCGATATTTTTATTTTAATATATTCAATGACCATATCTATATTTTTTATATCTAGACTATAACCCTTTATCCTATCATTCCATTCATATGATTTAAGTGATAGTACAACTTTTTCACGTAAGTTTTTAAATTCAGATTCTCCATTGGTTAGTTCACTATAAAGTTCAGATTTATTTTCTTTAATCCACTCATCTATCATAGATCCCTTAATAAAAATTTTACAATCTTCAACATTAAAATTGGTTTTAATTTTTTCAATATCGCTATTTTTAGTAGTTAAGTTTTTTTCTGCATCACTTTTTAAGTACTTCCAATACTTATCAATTAATGCAATTCCACGGATATCTTGCTTACAAAAGATACAATAATCAATTTCTTTTTTGATAGTTTGATAGTAATCTTGAGCAGCCTCAATAAACTCTTTCCATTCTTTGGAACCTAAATTGTCTATATGCTCACTTTTAAATTGAGTTAATCCTTCTTCTAATGAGATTTTTTCATAGTAATTTCTTTGTTCGATTAAATCTTTTGTCTTAGATAATCTTTCCAAACTGAATTTTTGATTAAGATTAATAACTTTAGTTTTTATACTATTAAGATTAGAAATTACTTTTTGGTATTCGGTTTTCTTCCCATCCAAGTTCATTGATTGTAGATAGGATCTACGAAGTGTATTTTCTTTATTCTTTATAATATCTTTTTCTGTAACTTTAATTTGATTTTTAAATTGGTTAATATCTGTTTCACTACTTAATTGAGATACTGCATGTTTTATAGAAGTTTCTTTATCAAAATAATTTATAAAATTATTTTGAATTTTCTTTTTTGAAATTTCTTCCTCAAATTTAATCTTTATTTTTTCTATGTTAAGTAGGAAATCGTCAAAGAAATTAAACTCCGTTGGCGAAAAAGATAATTCGGCTTCTTTCGTTAAATCGTGTATAGCACTGTGAGAATCGAACACTGTAATTCGGTTGGTATAAGGATGATCCTTATCAATAGGATAATGTATCTCCTCTATATTTCCACTATCATCTTCGAAAATAACTTTTGAACTAGGTTGTTCAGAACTTTTTTCGAATAAATTAGGTAGTATATTTTTATCACCTCTTGAAATAAAGATATTGTTTAAAATTCTTGTGTATCCAGATTTACCTGTACCATTCTCACCATATACTAAAGTAACTTCATCACCAACAGGAAATACTTCATTGTTTTTAATAGCATTTACACCACTAACATTTGATAAACCTCTCCATTTTATATTTGGTATCTTACTAGTATCAGTTTTACTATTTGAAAAATTCAATCCATTCTTTTCTAATGGTTCGCTAACAAGGCTATTCTCCTTTTTGAAAATAAGAAAAATTTCTTCTATATCCTCATCTGTAATTGTGCGATTGCTTAATAACTTTTCTGCTATTACTTGTTGCCAATATGGTTGCCTTTCTACCCAACTTATAATATCAGTTATAATCATTTCCTTCTTCTCCCTCCACATAAGTTCATTATGATAAGCTTACCATATTTATGTAGGTAATTTGACATAACCTTATCTTATGTGACAAATAGTTCACAAGTGAAAGAAATTTAAAATTGCAATAGAAAAAAACCAATATTAATCTAAAAACAATTAATTAGAATTTCCAAATGATTATTTTGCAAATCTATTCGAATCGATAAATAGATTGTAATATACAAAAAGACGACCACAATTATTTTAAACTGTAGTCGTCTTATTATTCTATTGTATTGTGTTCCCACACCCCAGATCAATTACCACTGAAACGGTAATATGGTTTTTCAGTACCTTATTTCTAGTTTTTTCACCTTCTCCTATAAACACGAAATGCTTGTGAAAGTGTTTAAAACTAAGGATTTCTATATAGTTTTTCTTTGTAGCAACGATACACACTCCACATGTCATGTCGACCACGTATTAATTGATAATTATGTGATTGAAGTGTAGTTTGAATGCAAACAACTAATCATATTTACCCTTTGAATTTCTCCAATGCTTTATCTGCGAGAGGTTTTAGGATTACAGCAGCGCCTGCACTGAGTAATGGCCCTAGCATTTTTTTCCTTTACCAATTAGTTTTGAAGTTGTCTCTAGGTGGTCATAAATATTCTTTTTTTCTTTTTTGTTTTTATTCTTCATCAATTATTTTCCTTTCTAATGTTAGGAGTTCTTCTCCACTTATTTTCAATTCGTAATTCGCTCTATCGTTATTATAAGATTCAATTAATTGTTTCTCTATCATCTTTGGAACTCTATACCAGGTATTAGTAAAATCCATATTTATTGACAATAACGGTTCAATATTTATAAGACGTTTTAAATTGCTGTTCTCAAATAAGTCAGACGTGTTTTCCAAAATATTTTCAATAGTTTGAGCTTCGTCCATTAAAGTATACACTTTAGCTAGTAGTCTAATACCCTCAAAATAATAAAAAAAATACTCTTGAATTTCTTGATATGAATTACTTATTTTTTGACGATTATCTGGTTTTTTTAATATATATACTGCTCGACTAATGAACTTTTCTGAGATATCTGGAAGGCTGTCTAATTTTGAAATTAGAGTTTTCTTCACTTCTTGTACGCCTAAATTTAATTCTTGTCTTGAATCATCAAGAAATTTATCTCTATTTTTTTTATTACTAGCGTTCATCGCATTTTTTAGTGACAGTTTACCCGCGTTAATCTTAGCAAACCTATCATTATCCTGTCCTTTTTCGATATTCTTGACAGTACGCTGAACGTCCTCTATTTGGGATGCTAATTTCTCATATTGAGCTTGTTGGATGATATTACTCATCGAATTAGAAAAATTATTCCAATGCTGGTTGCTAACTTTATCTCTTAATTCAAGTCTAATTTGGCCACCGATACCTTTGTCAGTATAGTCGTATAACGTGGGTAAGAGATCACCTGTTACTTTATCTTTCAAAAACTGTAAGTCATGATCTTCCATCTTTTTTAGCAATCCTTCAGGAAACTTAACAATATATTCAGAATTAGGTTTAATTACTTTTTGAAAATCATCCATATACTTAAAAACTTGGAAAAGCTTTTCAAAAAGCATAGACTCTTCATTAAATATTTCGTCATCTTTCGAAAATTCAATTTGAACTTTAGAAAGGTTTTCTAAATCTTCATGCAAGTCAAAAATCTGATTGTTTTTTTTTGCTATTTTATTTTTTGAGTTAATACTAACCACCTCGTTTTCTTCATAATTTCTAAATCACTAAAAATGTATTCTAAGTTTAGTGGCTTAAAAAATAAATTCATAAAAATAATGGATACTCAATTTCACCAAAATTTGATTTAATAATTTCAAGTAAGTCAGGGTTATCATGTTCAATTTCATAATGAATGTGACTATCTACAGCTTCTCTAATTGGTGTGAGATTCTTTAACTCATCATTTGTAGTCATTACAATTATTTTCGTTGACGTTGTGTTCCTTATTTTATTCAAGAGACTTTCTAGGGATTTTTCTTTCCCATTCATTAGAACTGTCTCAACAGGAAAAAATAATACGAAGTCAACGTTATTCCCGATTTCAGTTGTGTTTCTAGAATAAATATACTTCGAAAAACTTACTTTCATATTATCTAATTTCAAAACATCTTTAACGTTTACCTTCTGCGGCAGTGGAGGAGTATCGAATGCACCGTTTATAATTTCTGCGATGCGCCCTATTTCTTAACAGTAAATAATTCCAGTTTTAAAATGTTGATTTAGTATATTTA
The DNA here is from genome assembly GCF_045528575.1 of Ruoffia sp. FAM 24228. Taxonomy (NCBI): domain Bacteria; kingdom Bacillati; phylum Bacillota; class Bacilli; order Lactobacillales; family Aerococcaceae; genus Ruoffia; species Ruoffia sp. FAM 24228. The sequence goes on along the minus strand of NZ_JBGQQZ010000059.1, from coordinate 3,373 downwards.
GGACTGCTCTAATTTTCGCATCATCATCAAGTCCAGTTATTAATGTTTTCTGCTCCGCTGCCTTTAAAAACATTCTAAATTCTTTCACAAATTTATTTTGGTCTTTTATTCCACTCACTCCTAACCAAGTTGGGTATCCTATAATTTCCTGATCAACTATCTTAATCGTTTCTTCTGGAATCTCATCTACCTGAATACGATAGACTTTATTTTTGCGAGGATTATAGATCCCTAAATGCTGAATATTCTTAAACTCAGGTTGGTCTGTCCTCAGCCCCATTCGCCAATAAATTAATAACTGTAAAGTATGGTTTTTGTTAATATATCCTTTTAATACTTTCAAATCCCATAACGTATCTTCAGTTAAGAAATCACCATCCCCAGATGCAATATTTCTGGTATAAGCACCTTTAAAATCAAAACCATCTAAAATCACAGGACCATATATATTAAAGAAATCAAGCGTCCTTTGAATCATTGTCCTTACATTTTCTATCGTATTCTGGTCCGGTTTAATTTCACTCACTAGCACATAACCAAACCCATTATTTCGATAAACAACATCAAACCCACTAAGTTTTATGGCATTAACAATCGATTCACCATCCAAACCCGTAATATTTCTTTTTAACTTATTAGCGGTTCTAATTTTGTTCTTCATCTTAGCCCCAATTAAACTAATCTTAAAAGCCTCATCAACTGAACTACCCATCATAAATCTCGCCATGTAGTCAACTGCCATACCAATCAAGCTCGCATTAACATTTTCATTTTCATGAAGTTTTTCTTGACCATCTCCCAGGCTGACTTCATCAAAATCGGCACGCTTGAGGTAGCCTCCCCAAGGTTGCTTTACCCCTTTTACTCTTTGAGTTACAGAAAGTTGTGGCCCATTCTTTATCACATCTTCAATTAATTTATCAATTATAGTTTTTAATATATCATCCATGCTCCAACCTCTTTTCTTAATGAAGTGGGTACACTTAGTAAATTAGCCATTACAGTGACTAATAATATTCTTTTAACTCCTCAAAAGTAATTCCTAGTCCTACTCGCTCTAAAGCTTCTTTTCTTTCATCATATAATTTATCCAAAACAGGAATTTTATCTTCTAGCTTCCCATAATGTAGTAAGTTATGACAGTGGCTACATAAAGAAACAATGTTCTCCATAGTATCCAAACTACACTTTTCATAATCAAAGTCACGATATTTACTAATTGGAATTAAGTGATGTGGTTCGGTATAACCTTTTCCATTTTTTCTTTCAAATATTCGATCATTGGTATTATATTCACATCTAAAGTCTGCTCTTTGTAATACATCAACAGCTACTTTAGGATTTCTCTTAGGTCTCTCTCTTTCTTTAGAAGAAGCTGTAGTCATTTCTTGAGGCTTTTTCTCACCAGTCCATTCTGGTACTGTTCCAGTCTCTTTTTCTACTAAATTATCAATAGCTTGTTTTTCGACAGAATCATACTCTGAATCTATTTCTCCGATAATATCCTCTAGGGCATCTCGGAGTACCCTAACTGTATCCTCAGAAGTCTGAATATTAATCGCTTGGTCTAATAAATAAATTGCATGTTCGTCATCTAACGGACACATATATTGCTGTTTTCCCGTCCCAGCTTTAGTAAAGGCACTATTTTGTTTCGGTTTCTCTGCTAACCATTCTCTATGTTCTCGAATAGACAACGGCTGATCTAGATTTGTATAAACAGTGTCAACTTGATAACCATCCTCCGCCCATGGAGCATCTTCTACACTTAAATAATCGGGTCTGGCACCATCAAAACAGTCGGTCTGAGCAATGCTTATAGATTTCACTTGGCCATTTACACAATGAAGAATAAAATCATCTTTTCGTATCAAGGTCATGGTAGTAAAACCTTGATTCTTATGTCCAGCTTTATTTAACTTAGGTGACCACACAAATCCACCAGCCCGTTGATCATCATAAGTTATTCCTTGATATACAAAATATACACTCATAACTAACTCCCATTATTATTTCATTCTTTTATTATTCTATTAAATTATAACAAAAAGAAAGACAGAGAACTATACGTCATTCCCCATAGCTCTCTGTCTATCTTATTTTTTCGATAGTGAAAATATCGTCTGTTTTCAACTCAACATTGATGACCTCTTCTTTAATAACGACACCCGCCACTAATCGATTAACTAAACTTTCATCATAATCTTCAAGTTTTATATGCTGAGTTTTTAGTAAAGCTTTGATATCCGATAGTCGCCTACGTTTCTCCTCATTCGTCGCATTCTCAATTAAAAGTTGCTGTTTCCTTTCTCGAAGTTTAAATATTCGCTCTGCTATGCGTTCATAGTCTTCTTTCTGATTTGCAAATTGATATAATTGCTTTTGTAAATCGTGTAACTGATTATCAACATCTTCTACTGTCTCATCATATTTGTTATTAAGAACTTGGGTAATATTTTTCTCCAAAACTTTCAAGTAGTTACCTTTATCTCCTATGAACTCATTAATCGCCTCTAATACTGCTTACACTCTTACTTATCGACCCTTGACATCAATACTACACACTCAACATGTCATGTTGGGCACGTATTAATTGATAATTATTAGATTGGGGTGTGGTTTAGATATTATCTAGACAATATGTTCAGATACCAACATTGTATAGACATAACTGTCCGTCCATTCACCTTTACTCCAGAAATCTTGAATGAAGTGAGCTTCTTGTGGCATATTCAATCGCTTACAAAGCTTCGTAGAGGCTAAATTCCTTGCATCTAGTACCGCTTGGATTCGATGAACAAGATGTTCTGAAAATAAATATACCATACTGCTTCACCTACATTGTCTCTACCTGAGTATACTGGATTGAAAACAAACCCAATCTCTACCGTATTTCTCATAACAGTATACCAAACAGAGATTTCTCCTATAACTTTCCCCTTAAGTTCACATGCTATATTCAACATCTTTTCTTCGTTTAGTTCATTATTATTCAGTTTCTCATTAAATAACTCTATTGAAGTACCCTCTTCTCATGGTTCATGCAATAAATATTTGCATTCCTCTTTATCTTTATAGAAGTCGAATACATCTTTTAGATTTTGTTTTTGGAAGAATCTCTAGGTCATTCTTTCAGTATTTAATTTAATAAACCATTCCCCTTAATAGTAAAATTATAATAATTTTAATTACTTTGATTGGTCTGATTAGATCGTACTTATGAATTTTTATAATTCAAATTTTACTTCTTAAATTGTCAAATTAAGTGCAACACAGTTTTATAAAAGATTTCATAAGGTGTTTTCCAATTCAAACATTTTTTGGGACGTGTATTTAATTTCGTTGCCCAACCTTGTATCTCTTCATCAGTTGC
>NZ_JBGQQZ010000058.1:0-16660 GCF_045528575.1 Ruoffia sp. FAM 24228 | reverse complement strand
GTGTTTGCCTCCGGCTTCCTTCAGATTCCACCTCACGGTGGACACCCTTGCCTTTAGCTAACAGTTCCTACTGCCAAGTCTGTAGTGGACTTTCACCACCAAGTTATCGCCCATGCCGGGCGCACATAAAAAAAGAACTCAACTGTTGAGTTCTTGAGTCATAACATCTCATGTCACAAAATAGTAAACGTTTTGAGAGATTATTATTGATTTCGTTCGTTATTTAAGAAATCTATAGCCTCTAATAAACTGCGGTAAGGTACGTGATGTCCTCCTGAAGGTTGCTCGCTATAACGAAAATGTTTTCCATGAGATTTTTTCAAATCTTCGGCCAGTAATCGATCATATTTAACTGGAACAACCTCATCTTTGCCACCATGAAAAATGAAGTAAGGTTTTTCTAGTATTTTATTCAAGTTTTCTGCTAACGAATAATGTCTCAAGTCACTGGCTAATCGGTCCATTTGGTCAAAATAATCGTCCCAAATTTCTTTCGGATACTTCTCTTTTCCACCATTTTCATATTGTTGGACTAGCATATCTTTACCGAACGAGACTGGATCTGGACAGCCTATAAAACTAGCTCCAGCTGTTACCCAATCATAAGTTGTCAAAAGCATGGAGGTGGTAAAGCCACCCATCGATATCCCACCAACCGTTATATCAGTGCCGTCATAACCATTTTCTTCCATATATTCTCTTAAAGTAGGCAACTCTTTGACATTTTGAAACAAAATACGATAAAAATCAGTTGTCCCCTCTAATGCTCTATTCTCCTGTTTCCGCTCACCATGCAACAATGCATCGGGCACAAAGACAGCATAACCATCTAATGCAAATACATAGGCTTGCGTCATTAAAGATTCCTTAGCATTTGTCCAACCATGGTAAAAAACCATAACGGGTGCGGATGATTTGACAATATCCTTGTCTTCCACAACTAAAAATGGGATATTTTTAGTTGTCTTTTTTTCGATAGTAATCACTATGGCTACACCTCTACTTTTATCTGATGACAACTAACTATATCGGTTAAATATATCGGTCATAAGCTTTCTCTAAACGACATGACGTTTGAATGGATCGTCACTGATACCCTTCTCTAGGACATGCTTTGAAACTTCTTTAGCCGAAAATAAGGAATGATCGACATAGTTGCCACAACTAACCGCGGTAGTACCTTGAACATCTGACCATTCGATTGAAGAAACAATTTCTTCTAGTGAGGCCTTTAGTGCTACTGCTACATCATGAGCAGTTGGCTCACCCCACATAATCAAATGAAAACCCGTCCGTCAGCCAAACGGCGAACAATCAATCACACCTGGTAAGCGGTCTCTTAGTAAAGAAGCTAGTAGATGCTCGATGGTGTGTATCCCAGCAGTAGGGATTGCACTCACATTTGGTTGAATTAATCGTAGATCAAAATTACAAATGATGTCGCCTTGTGTTCCCTTTTCCGTACCAATCAATCGAACATATGGTGCCAAGACTTTCGTGTGATCTAAAATAAAACTTTCAACTTTTGCCATTATAGGTCTCCGTTTCTTTGAGATTATTAATTTGCCAGAACTTCATCCACGCGATTTAAAAAATCGTCTTTGCCAAAAAAGTCTTTATTGAGTAATTCTGGAAATATATGTGCAAAAAAATATTTGACAGAGGGTCTTTCTTTAAAGGATTGAATAGTGGTTGACGCTTCTAAAAACATCTCTTGATAGACCGGTTCTGGATTGCTGTTCACAATTTCTTCAAAAGATTCATACAATAAATCAACCTTGTCAGCGATTGCCAGTAGCTGTCCCTCTACCGAATCATCCTTCGCCTCAAAAAGTCGCCTACGATAAATCATTTGGAACTCTTCTGGAATTTCCTGATCGATAAACTCAATCGTCATTCGTTCCTCTACTGTATGTAGCATTCCCCGTAATTGTTTATTGGCATATTTTACTGGTGTCTTAATATCCCCAATAAACCTTTCAGTATAATCGTGGTTCAAAGACTTTCCATAGAGTAATTTCCAGTTGATTTCAACACCATTTAATTCCTCAATATCCCCCAACACTTGTGCGATTGATGCTACCCTAAATGAATGCGCAGCAACCGTATGTTCTGTGAACTTAAAAAATCCTGGTGCCCTAGAAATCTTTTCTAAATTGCTAAGTCCCACAATATACTCGTTTAACCCCATCTTATCTCCTCCAATTTTTTATTCTCTATCATAAGCGTTCTTCAGTGATTAATCAACAGCCTCATCACTAATCGTTCAACAATCACACTTTGATATAATCAGATCTTAATAACCCCATAAAATAACTATCACGATAAGTGCCATTCGAGAAGAATTGCTCTTTCATGTTGCCTTCAATCTCAAAACCAATTTTTTTATAGATGTGGACTGCTGGGGCATTACTCGTATCAACATATAGATAGACTTTATGCATATTTAAAATTGAAAATGCATATTCAATCCCCTTTTTCAACGCTTGTTGCGCATAACCAAATCCTCTAAAATTTTCTAAGATAATAATCTGGATCTCACAATTACGATGGATAAAATCGATCCAAACTAACTCAACAACACCGGCAAAATTACCCTCTACATCAATCACAAAACGCCTTTCATGAGTATCATGAATATGTTTATCGTAAAGACTGATTAACTCATCTAACGACTCATATGGCTCTTCGAACCAATAAGCCATTGTATTTCTTTCATTATTGATCTCATGGATAAACTTTAAATCTTCTCGTTCCAGTGCTCTAATTTGCATCATTTAACGCTCCTAAATTCTTTTCCTTTTAGATATCGGTTTCTTTCTCCTGTTGCTCCTGTTTGTCTTGTTGCTTATATTGCCTTATTGCCTCATTCCCTTAATGTCACATATTATCGACTGTTAAAAATATCAACAGTTATCAAAACAGTCTGCTTTTCCGTGTCAATAGAGTGAAGTGACTAATTTAAATGATGTGACTGAAATGACTGAGGTGACTGTTTTGAATGCTGTTAATGATTTCAATCCCAAAATGTTGAACACTCTAATGACTTTGATAAGGCCTCACGAAACAAGGACATGAATGGTTTTTGGTAATTTGGTAGATACTGAGATATAGTAAATGCTTCAGCAAAAAACTCTCGTGTAGATTGTGCTGCGTAAGTACCCATTGTTTCCTTAATAAGACGTTTAAAATGCAAGCGATTCAACCCACTTTGTTTTAATAGAGACTGATAGACAGTTTCGTTTAGGGAATTAGGATGATAGATCAACGCATGATTAAATGCCTTTAAGGTTTTTACATCACGCTTATCGATTTCTCGTAAATTCTCATATTGTTCAGCTATCGCTTGTAGATTCTTATTTGTTTTTAGCATCTTGAATATACACTTTAAGTGCAACACTTAATCCTTAAAAAAGACCCCTAGCTAAATTCCAGTTAAAATAGGGTTGTCCACACTATTTGAAAGGAAGATAGCTATGAGCCACTATAACCATCTTACAATATTTGAACGAGAAAAACTATTTTTAATGTTCAACCAAGGTCATTCTATTCGCACTATTGCCGCTGCCGTCGACCGAAGTCCGTCAACGATCTCTAGAGAACTGAAACGTAATTTTAAGAAGGGGACTTATTCTCCTATCATTGCTCAGACGTTATATTCTTACAGAAAGCAAAACTGTGGGCGAAAGTTGATTTTGTCTAATCCCAAGGTTTGGAAAATCGTTCGAAGGCTATTCGTAGAAGAACAATGGTCACCTGAAGAGATTGCCTATCGATTGAAAGACGAACAGGTAGGTATCCATATAAGTTACCCTACCATTTATCGCGGAATCTACAGGGGTCTATTTGAAACAGAACCACTCAGTAAAGGAAACCGCGGGCTGGTTCGTTCTCTCAGACACCGTGGAAAAACTAGACATACGAAACATCATATTGAGAGAAGAGGTAAAATACAGATCTCTAATACGATTCATGAGCGTCCAGCTACTGCTAATGATCGTTCTGAAATTGGTCATTGGGAGGCAGACACAGTGGCTGGTAAGACGGGTGGTGCTTGTTTAGTTACGCTTACCGACCGTAGATCAAGATACTTGATGAGTGGAAAAATCGAGAAAAAACGATCTGAACTAGTCAGAGATAAGATGATTCATTTATTCTCTTCTATTGAATCTAATCAAGTAAAATCAATTACTCCAGACCGTGGTAAGGAGTTCTCAAAACATTGGGAAATCACTAAAGCTCTTAATAACGTCCCATTCTACTTTCCTGACCCACATGCTCCATGGCAACGAGGGACGAACGAAAACACTTACGGCCTATTAAGAGAGTATTTACCGAAAACAAAAGAGATGGATACGGTCACTGATCAGGTTGTAGATCAATATGTTCGTAAACTCAACTTACGCCCAAGGAAGTGTTTAAACTGGAAAACGCCCTATGAAGTATTTTTTGGTGTAGCGTTGCACTTAATTTGACAATTCAAGATATAAAAAGAGTTCAATAAGTGTGCAAATTCATGGTCGATTGTCGTTAATCCTGATTGATCTGCAATTAAGGGTGAGTTTCTCAACTGGTAGACACGGTGATGAATAGTAACCGACCTCACCTTAGTTTGAAACATATTATGGCTAAAGTTTAAATTGCTATCGAACAATCCATACTGTTTTCCTTTACGCATTCGCGAGACAACATTTGTTGCTTGATAAGCGAGATTACGTTTACTCTTGCGGTCAGTGATTCTGATGAGTCCTTTTGGCAAATCAAATTCGTGATGTAATAAAAGCAAACGTTCACTAATCTCATTGGCAAAGTGTGGTTCAATTCGCTTTAAATTGATACTCTTATACGGACTATCCAAACTAGACTCTTCAACGATTGATTTAATCATTGCTCATTAACCTCTCTACTTTCCCCTCTTTATAAGTAACTCTTAATAAGTAACTTTAATCCTGAATGATTCATAACTTTCTTTTATAAGGATAATTTCCTACTTTTAACCGTTTTTAGCTGTATACTATTTATTTTTAAGCCTATTGGCTTTAGTTTTTATCCTTTTTAACCCTCATGTAAGACATGTTACAGGTATTTAGCCAATTATGGGCGGACTTATCCCTTGGACTTACCCATTTTTTAATATTTCGAGCTAACAAACTAATTTTGGTAATTAGTCGATAGAATATTTTCTGATAGACATGACTAGTACTCATTTTTAAGTACAAACGTCGCCCTGTTTTAACGAGTTTTCCTGCAAATTTAAACAATTTCAATCTTAAAGAGTTAACCTGCATCGTTTGATTTTTTGGCTCTAAGCAGAATCTTTTCATGAGATTAACGAGGTTATAGGTTAAGGCACTAATCCATAAGCGACCAAAATTCTCTATAAAACCTAGACTGTCCGTTTTGCCCATAAAGAAACCATTCTTAGCTTCTTTAATATAATTTTCCATCTGACCACGCTTTTGATAAATAGAGAACACTGTTTGAGCGTTAACATTATCCGAAAGAGTGGTAACAATATAAGTGTGTTCAAATATTAATTCATTGGGGCGCCTAACAGATTTAATGCAAATGCGTCTCGGTTTTGTCCAACTCGCTGCTTGGTAAGTGGTCGAGTAGTAATAGGTTTCATCAGTTGTCCAATCCATGTCGTCATCAATCTTAATATAGCCTTCGGCTAACTTACCTAAAGCCCGATTGCTTTTCAAACGAATCACATAGTTAGCATCTTGTTGTTCACATAACTCATAAATTTCAGGTGTTGCAAAACCGCTATCTCCTCGGACTAAAATGGTTTTATCTAACGTCGGTTGGTGATAATGAGATAACAATGGCGAAAGAAATTTTGCAACATTGGTTGAAGTATAAACGTTACCTGGACGTAGTTCCGCACTTAAAAAATCGCCTGTTAGGCCATCAAACGCTACTAAAGGATGGTATCCAGTTGTGCCATAATGGGCATTGTAAGCTGTGCCTTCTTGCTGGCCATAGGTATCAAAGTGCGTTGAATCTACATCAATGATCAACTCAGAAGAATTCCTGAGAGGTTCGAAACGATTCAGTAACGCTAAATTCAATGTCGAAAAATCTTTGATAGTTTGTTCATCTATCTGCTTAAAAAAGCGTGAGATAGTTGGTTGGGAGGCAACCAAGTGGTTGGGAATAACGGAAAATACTTGATCTTTATTCAGATAATCAGCAGCTGAGTCTGTTGAATATCCGGCAGCTAATTGAAAAATAAGTTGTTCAAGGATATTAACATTGGAATGCTTAAAATGCTTGCGAAAGTCCTTAAAATGAAGGAGTTGACTTGCTAATGTTGAAAAATGAATGTGTTCCATAAACAATTTAAGCACTACTAATCCCGAATCGGTAAATAAAGTACCCCCATTATTTGAAATTGTTAATGAGGGATTGAAATTTGTTGGTATTTCGACTAATCTATTCATTGAGGACCTCTTTCTGTGGGTAGTTTTTTGTCGAATTAACCTTAACAGATTGAGGTTCTTTTTGCACCCTATGGGTGCTGAATGAATAGACTAAAAAAGTTTCTGGAACACTAATATACGTACATTGGTAATAAACTATGAATCATTCAGGTTGGTATATATTACATCAAGATAATGTATTTTTATTTAAAATTTAATATATATTGGGTTGCTATTCACAAGTAAATTTACAACAAGAATAATTATTTCATTTACAGAATTCGCTTTTTAATACAAAGAATGTTATACTAATTAATACGCGAAAGATATTTTTTATGCAAGAATTTAATTTGTTTTGATGAAATTTAATCAAACTGGCGTAACTAAAGGGTTACAAGGATATATTAGAGGTTATGGGAATATATCGTTTAAATGAGAAAGAATTAATTTTAAGTAATAGTTACAAGAAAGAACTTTAGAATAATAATATTGAATAGTTAGGTAGCCTTCTCTTTATTGAGAGGGCTATTGTCTATTTAACAGATTGTTTAGACAAAAAAAGCAAAGTGGCTAGTTAGCACACTTTGCTTTTTTTCTTATACTTTTCCTTGTAAAGATTGCAGGCGGTACATATCGTAATATGTTCCTTCTAATTTAATCAGTTCATCATGATGACCTTGTTCGATAACACGGCCTTTGTGCAGAACGTAGATTTTGTCAGCATCTTTGATTGTTGAAAGTCGGTGGGCAATGACAATTAATGTCGCTTGCTCTCGAATCTTTTCAAGACTTTGTTGTATATACTGCTCCGTCTCCGTATCAATATTGGCCGTAGCTTCGTCTAAAATTAAAATTCGCGGATTTCGAATAATCGTACGTGCAATATTAATTAACTGCTTCTGACCAGCTGATAGTGAAGTTCCCCCCTCACTGATGTGAGAACGATAACCATCTTCCATTGATTTAATAAAGTGATCTGCTCCAGTAAATTCTGCAGCTTCTCTCACTTCTTCATCTGAATAGTTTCCATGTAAACGAATATTGTCATAGAAATTACCATAGAACATGAACGCATCTTGTTGGACTAAGCCGATTTGAGAGCGAATACTTCGTTTGGTGTAACCACGAATATCTTCTTTATCAACGGAAATTAATCCTTGTTGGTATTCGTAGAATCGCATTAACAGATTAATGATTGTACTCTTTCCAGATCCGGTATGACCAACAATCGCAATCATTTCTCCCGGAGACACTTCTAAATCGATATCTTTCAATACAACATTTTTACCATCATACGAGAAATACAAATCATCAATGTTAATCTGACCATCAATCAATGAATCCACTGCATTCGCATTTGGTTGAGGTTCTGTATTCTCATTTGCTAGTAAAGCCATCCCGCGAGAGGCTGAAACTAGCCCATCTTGGTAAATACTCAAGCTGTCTAACATCCCTCCAATTGGATGGAAGAATGACTTAGAATAAGACGTAAAAGCGTAAATAATCCCAATATCAACGACTGAACCCGAAAGTAATTGCGCAGCAAAGATCCAGATGACAATGACCAACACAATTTGTTCAATAAGGTTAATGGCAGGCATTAATAGCACAGCATTCATCTTGAACATATTAGTTCTAGCCACTAAGTATTCCTGGTTTACTTCATCGAATTCTTCTTTCATTCGCTGGGTCTGATTGAATTGTTGAATGAGCCACATCCCCATTGTTGACTCACTTAAGCGCGCATTCACCTTACTTAACGCTTGGCGCATACGACGGTAGATGACAGTACTAATCTTTTGGTAGACGTATATCAAGATGAATATGACGGGGATAAAGGCCATGAAGACCCAAGACATTGATACACTAAGTGAAAACATCGCTACCGCAATCATCGTTGCATTAATAAAACCATCGAAAAATGTTAAAAACACATTCCAAAATTCTTTAATTGTCTCGGTATCATTCGTCACACGTGAGACAACTTCACCATTAGGTGTTTTGTTAAAGTAATCTAAACTTAATTTCCCTAATTTGTGGTACAAATTATTTCGCATATTCGCTACCGTATGCTCGGATGCTAATTTAAAAGTGTAATCTTTAACGTAGACAATGACCATTCTTAAAAGTAATAAAACAAGGTACGTTCCAGCTACTTGTAAAGTAATTTGGATTGTTGCTGAACTTGTCGATAAGTACTCATCAATATATTGTTGAATAATAATAGGTAAGTAAGCTGATAAAGCAGAAGCAATAACCATCATAACAATAGATAAGATAAACCATTTAGTTTCAGATTTCGCAAATGAGAATAAATAACGTAATATGTTCCATTGCTCTTTTAGTGAGAAGCTTGTTTTTCTTTGTTTCGTATTACTCATTGTCTTCCCCACTTTCTGAAATTTTCTGATCTAATTGTTGTTGACGGAACATATTGTCATACCAACCTTCTAACGAGAGTAACCGCTCATGAGTTCCTCGTTCGCTAATATGCCCATTATCTAAGACTAGGATCTCATCTGCACGCATAATTGAACTTAATCGATGAGTCGCTATGATTGTGATCCCTTTTTGACGGAATTCACGTAAGTTCGTTAATATCCTTTGTTCTGTCTTAGCATCCACAGCGGAAAGCGCATCATCCATAATTAATATTTCTGGATTCATCGCTAATGTTCGAGCGATTGAAATCCGTTGCTTCTGCCCACCAGATAAACTCACACCGCGTTCTCCAACCAAGGTATCGTAACCATCTGAGAAAGTTAGGATGTCTCCATGAACATCTGCAACCTTTGCATAATATTCGACTTCTTCTTGTGTCATATTTGGACGACCGAAGCGAATGTTCTCTCGGATTGTCGTTGAGAAAAGTAAGTTGTTCTGTGAAATATACCCAACTCGATCATTTAATTCTGTCATATCAATCTTATTCAGTGGTGTGTTATCAATAAGGATTTCTCCAGATTCAACATCAAAATTTCGCACTAATAAGTTAAACAAGGAACTCTTTCCAGACCCTGTTCGGCCAACAATGCCTAAAGTATCCCCTTCTTCCAGTTTAAAGTGAATATCACTTAAAATTTCTACTTCTGAATCTGGATAACTAAAGGTATTAATATTTACTTTTAAATCATTATATTCTAAGTTTTTAACAGGATTGGGATCATTGACGACACTTGCTTTTTCAGATAGCAAATCAGTTACTCGATCATAACTCGCATTCCCGCGCTCCATTGTATTCACTAATCTTCCAACAGCTAATAATGGCCAAGTCATATTTCCTAAATAACTTAGGTAAGCGATTAAGTCTCCTAAAGTAATACGACCATTTTGGATAAAGTATGTCCCAAAAAAGATCGTTAATACATAAGTTAAACCAGTAATCACATCGATGACAGGCGTATAAGCCGAATCAATTCGGAATACTTTCTTGTTCTTTTCAACGACATTGTCCGTTTCTTTAACAAAATCTAGGTAATCCTCTTCCTCTTCCTCTTCACCGAAAGCTTTAATCACTTTCATTCCGGAGACACTCTCTTGTACATGATCATTCATATCAGAGAAAGCTTTTAATGACCCTCTAAAATACTTATTAATTAATTTTCCTAAATATTGGGCAACAAAAATCAATAATGGGAAAGGTAAAATAGTAAACAAGGTCAATTGCCAGTCAATAATAAAAATCATTGAAAACAAAGTCACGACAGTGATTGATAAGGAATCAGTTAAAGTAATAATTCCCCCACCAGCAACAAAGCGTAAAGCAGCTAAGTCATTCGTCGCATGTGCCATTAAATCACCAGTACGATATTGCCCGTAAAACTTCTGATCCATCTTAGTAAAATGATCAAACAAACGGTTACGCATAATCGCTTCTAACAATGTTGAATTCCCAAACAAATTACTGCGCCACATGTATCTTAATCCATACATAAGTAAGCCAATACCAAGGAGTAATCCAGTCTGTTGTATTAAGTGGTCCCAAGTAATAGTCCCGGTTGCCATTGAATCGACTAATCCTCCGATAATTAATGGGATAATCGCTGATAAGATGGCACAGGTAGTTAAGCCACCTATGGCAAGTGCATAGGTTTTCCATCTCAGTTTAAAGAACCATGCTAATTTTTTGAATATTGCAAACATATTAACCTCACTTCAATCTATGAAAATTCTTAAAACGCAGTATATTAATTATAGTCAAAATAGTGTTTTAATGTCAATGATGGCTCCTTTTTTCATCAGATTTGTTCTTCCAATTATATATAGAAAACGCAATTCAAAAACTTGTATTTATTAAAATCTAGTGATAACATACTTATTGTTTATATTTTTTCAAAGGAGAGGATCAGTGACTAAAATTATTTTATCAGATATCAGATGGGATTATATTTTTAATCCCCAACTTGCGCTTGAAAGTATCCCTTTTGTACTCGAAGGGCTTAGTTATACGATTGCTATCTCACTGTTAAGTTTCATCCTGAGTCTTATCGGAGGAACAATCCTTGCCCTTATGCGAATCTCAAGATCAAGGCTACTTAGAATCCTCGCTCGGTTCTATGTTTCTTTCTTCAGAGGTGTGCCAGTACTCGTGACCTTATTCTTTTTATACTTTGGTCTCCCTTTAGCCAATCTTATGCTGACAGCTATTCAAGCTTCGGTCCTTGGCTTTGGACTAACAAGCAGTGCTTACAGTTCTGAGATTATTCGCTCAGCTATTGAAAGCATCGACAAGGGTCAGTGGGAAGCTGCTCAGTCTTTGGGATTGAATCGACGAAAAGTTTTGAGAAAAATTATTTTCCCTCAAGCCACTCGTATTGCGATTCCTGCCTTGAGTAACGTCTTATTGGACTTGGTAAAAGGAAGCTCACTGACAGCCATGATTACTGTTCCAGAAATCTTCCAAAAAGCTAAAATTGTCGGTGGAGCTAATAATGACTATATGACCATGTACTTTCTTATCGCAATTATTTATTGGATTATCTGTGTTATTTATGGTTTCTTACAAGATTACTTAGAGCGACTATATAAGCCAGATCAGATAACTCCCCCTAGCAAACGCATGTCTCCTTAGAATTAAAAATGATTGGAGTAAAAAATGTTCAAAAAATTCTTTAGTGCATTAGTTATCGTTTCACTTTTCTTCACACAATTCACGGCTGTCTCAGCTCAAGAAGATGATTCCTTAAGTCGCGTAGAAGAAAGAGGTCATCTCATCGCAGCCATATCAGGTACGCTCTACCCTAGTGGTTATTATAATGAGGACAACGAATTAGTTGGATATAATATTGATATAATTCGTGAGGTAGCTGATCGCCTAGGTCTTGAAGTTGAGTTCATGGAGATGGGTGTTGACGGAATGTTAACATCTGTGAAGTCAGGTCAAGTTGACTTGGTCGCTGAAGGAGTTCAACCCACTGCTGAACGTGAGAAAGATTTCTTAATCGGTGAACCTATTAAATACAGTTTCACTTCGATCGTTGTCCGTTTATCTGATAATTCAGGTATTGAATCGATTGAAGACTTTGCTGGTAAAAAAGCTGCTGGTGGAGCGACAACCAACTATATGCAAGTAGCCGCTCAATTAGGAGCTGAACTTGTGACTTATGACAACGCAACAAACGATCAATATTTCCTAGATGTTGCGAATGGACGTACTGACTTCATCCCTAATGACTACTACTTACAAAAGACTTCTATTGATTTCTTTAGCGACTTAGGTGTTAAACTTGGGAATGTATTCTACAACCCTTCATTCAGTGCCTTCGTCTATAATAATGAATCAAACGCGCTTCAAGAAGCTATTGATGCTGTCTTAGTTGAGATGAAAGAAGATGGCACTTTAGCAGAGATCTCCGCTCAATACTTTAATGGTGATGATGTGTCCGTTGAACAAGAAGAAATCAACGGCATCAAAATTAGTGACCTTCCAGTAATTGAGTTAGAAGACTAATCTACGAATGAAAACACCTGAGACAATGATGTTCTTAGGTGTTTTTCTTTCTAACTATCTTATAAAAATTTTGATATAATTAATCTATCAAGATGATAGGAGGATCACTATGAGCTCACTATGGAAGAAAACATTAGGTATCGCGGGTGTAGTAATTCCAACTTGGTTAGCAATCTATGCATGGCCACCTAAAGAAAAAACGACACCCTTTAATTATGAGAAACAAGACAGACCCTTAAATATAGCCCACCGCGGAGGTTGTGCCCTGGCACCTGAGGAAACCTTAGAAGCATTCGCTAGGTCTGCACAAGCCGGAGCAGACATGTTCGAGTATGATGTTCATATTACCAAAGATGGATATCTCATTGCCAGTCATGACCCTACTGTCGATAGAATTACAGATGGGAGTGGCTATATTAACCAACTCACTTTAACTGAGATTAAATCGTTCGATGCGGGTGTAACATTCCAAGATTTAGAAGGTAATTATCCTTATCAAGATCAAGGTGTTCAACTAGCAACTGTCGAAGAGATATTCTTATTATTCCCTCACACACCTGCTGTCATTGAATTAAAAGATACTAATGACCCAGCGCTTTACGAAGACTTAATTCAAGAGATGTGGCGTCTAATTCAAAAGTACCATATGGAAGATAAAGTCGTTATAGGCAGTTTCGACCATAAGATTAACAGACGCTTCAAAGAAGTATCTCAAGGTCAAGTAGCTATTGGTGCCGGTGTCAGTGAAGCAACCTCTTATTTAACAAAGATGATTTTAAGACTGAATGGGCTTGCACATACAGATGCTCAAGCTTTCCAACTACCAACGACCCAACATGGGTTAGACTTGACGCAGAAAAATATCATTAACGGCTCACGTCAACGCGGACTAGATGTTTATTACTGGACGATTAATGACGAAGGAACTATGCGTGATTTGATTGCTAAAGGCGTTGATGGGATTATGACAGATAATCCTGAGTTGTTGGAGAAAGTGTTGAATGAGGGTTAGAATCACAAAAAATAGGCTGGATGACAAATTTCATGTCATCCAGCCTATTTCCTTTAATATTTCTTATTCCCAGCAGTAAGGTCCTGACTTTTCCCGGCGTCTTCGACTTGGAAAAAGCCTAGTACTCTTTGCAGGTATAACACCAACATTTTCTCTTCAAGAAAATTGGTGTTACTCCCACTCAATTGTTGAAGGTGGTTTACCTGTCACATCATACACTACGCGGTTAACGTGAGGGATTTCATTGACAATTCGTTTACTAATTTCATGTAATACATCCCATGGAATGCGAGCGAACTCACTAGTCATTCCGTCAATCGACGTTACTGCACGAATTCCGACCATATGATCGTATGTACGGCCATCTCCCATAACCCCAACACTTCTTACGTTTGGTAAAGTCGTAAAGTATTGCCAGATATCACGGTCTAAACCATGTTTAGCAATTTCTTCACGTAAGATTGCGTCAGATTCACGAACGATTTCAACTTTTTCTTCAGTAATTTCACCTAACACACGAATTCCTAATCCTGGTCCAGGGAATGGTTGACGCCAAACGATTGAATCTGGCATACCTAAAGCCGTTCCTAAAGCACGGACTTCATCTTTGAATAATGTGTTTAGCAGTTCAATTAATTCAAACTGCATATCTTCTGGTAAACCTCCCACATTGTGGTGAGATTTAATTGTTTGAGCCGTTTTCGTTCCAGATTCAATAATATCTGTATAAAGTGTTCCTTGAGCTAAGAAGTCAATTCCTTCTAACTTAGTCGCTTCATCATCGAAGACATAAATAAATTCATTCCCGATGATTTTACGTTTTTCTTCTGGATCGCTTACTCCTTCTAATTTAGAAAAGAATCTCTCTTTAGCATCAATACGGATAATGTTTAAGCCGAATTCTTCTAAAGCTGCCATCACGTGGTCACCTTCGTTTTTACGAAGTAATCCATGATCGACAAAGATACAGACTAATTGCTCGCCAATTGCTTTTTGTAAAAGCACACCAACGACACTTGAATCAACTCCACCTGATAAAGCTAATAATACTTTACGGTCGCCAACAAGTTCACGCACTTTCGCAATCTCAATATCAATAAAGTTCTCCATTGACCATTCTCCAGAAACGTTACAAATATTGAAGATGAAGTTACGTAACATGTCATTTCCATGAACACTTGCACGAACTTCTGGGTGGAATTGAACACCATAAATTTGACGTTCTGTATTCTCAAACGCAGCAATCGGTGTACTTTCATTACTTGCTGTGACAGTAAAGCCTTCGGGTACTTTTGTAATTAAATCCGAATGACTCATTAAAACTGTTTCAGTTTCTTCTAAATCTTCAAAGATTCCCGCTTCATTATTACTGATGTTAATTGGCATTTGGCCATATTCACGTTTGTTTGAACCTTCAACTTCTCCGCCAAATAATTTAGTTGTTAATTGCATTCCGTAACAAATTCCAAATACTGGAAGACCTAAATCATAAATAGCTGGATCAATATCAAATGAGCCTGGAGCATAGACACTATGAGGCCCTCCTGAAAGGATAATCCCTTTAACGCCAGTCATTTCTTTTATTTCTTCAGCCGTTGTGTCATTGGGTAATAATTCACTGAATACTCCAAATTCACGGATACGTCTTGT
Organism: Ruoffia sp. FAM 24228; assembly: GCF_045528575.1. Taxonomy (NCBI): domain Bacteria; kingdom Bacillati; phylum Bacillota; class Bacilli; order Lactobacillales; family Aerococcaceae; genus Ruoffia; species Ruoffia sp. FAM 24228. The sequence continues at coordinate 1,623 of NZ_JBGQQZ010000058.1, read as the reverse complement.
AATTAATTGATTGTATTGACTTCCGAAGTCTAATACAACGATTTTCTCAATATCTAATAAATTTGTTTCCATGCAATTCTCCTTTTTTAATCAATATTTACGTACGTAAACATTGTCAATCGAATGATTTTTTCCTTTATATAAGATTACATCAGCCCGACCTCTTGTTGGTTGAATATGTTGAACAAGGTTGGTTAAGTTAATTGTATACCAAATTTCATTCCCGTAGTCTTCCACTTTTTCAGATGGCCATTTGGTAATTTCATAGAAATAGTTCGTTGGATCATCTTTCGCTGATTCCATGTGCATCTTGAACCGGTCCATAAACCAGGTTTTAATATGAAGTGGATCGGCATCTATATAGATTGAAAAATCAAAAAACTCATTCATATACGTTTGTTGGTTTTCCGGTAGTTGAAAGGCATTAATTCCTTCAACAATTAAGATATCAGGTTTCTTCATAACTTGAACTTCTCCTGGTACTATATCATAGATTTCATGTGAATATGTCGGATATTCAACATCCTCTACCCCAATTTTTACCTTACTCATAAACTCTAGTAAACGAGGCATGTCATAACTTTCCGGGAATCCTTTCCGTTTCATTATTCCACGTCGTTCTAGTTCTTCATTTGGGTATAGAAATCCATCGGTTGTCACTAATTCAATCCGCTTCTCAGGATAGTATTTCTGAAGCAAGCGCTGAAGTACTCTCGCTGAAGTACTCTTTCCTACTGCGACACTTCCGGATACACCAATCATGAATGTATTATTCTCAAATGAACTTTTCTCACCGATAATATCAAAGAATTTATCACGTTCTACTTCATATTCATCTTTGTTCTTAAGCATTACATCAATATAATGAACTAGTGGGACGTAGACTTCTTTCACATCTTGTTGTGATAATCGGTCGTTTAAGGAAACCAATTCTTCCAATCCTACAATTGGTTTTAGGTTTCCTTTCATTTGGTTAAATCGTTCCCATTCTTTTCTAGAATAATGTGTAAATAATTCGCTAGTCAAATGACCACTCCTTAGACTTTACTTTAATTATAAGTATTTTAGCACTCTCCAGGAATAGTTTAAAGGCTTGAAAGAAACCATTTTCATAAATTTTACTAACAACGACTATAACTTCTAATTATCCACTCAAAAAAGCGTGATGATTAAAGCTTCGGGACGATTTATTGCAAAAACTGTTGAATATTATATAATTAAACTATCAATTCGATTGAATTTCTTAGTGTATTAATTTTAGAATTTTACCACGGTTAAAAGTAATACACAATAAAACTCCGATAAATAAACTAGAAATTCGAGTGAATGTTCGGGTTTTAGCTTATCTCATTCGATATTTTTATAGATACATTTAATTAAAATATATAGAAATAGTCACTTTTTTTAACACTATTCCTTATGGAAATGCTTACTAAAGGTTGTATTCTAATAGTATTTATGTAAAATAATAATGTGATATAATAATAATATTTTATATAATTTGATTTGTCAAATTAAGCTAGACAAAACTGCTTCATCTAAGTAACTCAAAAATACTTCCAACGGTGTTCGGTAGTGTAAGGATTTCCGTGGAATCGTGTTCCGTTTGTGTGCAATCGATGA
>NZ_JBGQQZ010000057.1:0-16801 GCF_045528575.1 Ruoffia sp. FAM 24228 | reverse complement strand
ACACGGATTCACCGCGGCTTCCAACAAGCTGAAGCAGAGCTAGAAAAAATGTTTGAAAGATTAACAAATTAATAAATCGATTTTATAGAAGGAGTACTTCATTTACACATAATTATTGACACTCCCAATATTATGCTTAGTTATATTATTATTTCGCTTTCATATATTACTTTTCATTCTAATGACTGGGGAAAGTTGATAGGATCACTTAATTATTATCCAGATATTATTAATCAATACGAAATTGCTATAAATATTCCTTCGACATTAATGGTTAATTACACACCCCTGCAACTTTTTATAATGACTGTAATAATGATGATTTTAATATTCTTCTTTTCAGGATTAATGTTGATGCTATTCAATATAATTAGACCAGGACTTGGACTGGTATTATACTCTGTATTCATATTCTTATATCTGGCAATCAGACACTTTAATAAATTTTATGGCTTTTATATTTCTGTCTTTTCTTGGATTTCTTTGTCGAATATTTCGACATCAAAACTTGACGGATACCCTACTCTGAGCTTTGCCATAACAATTTTAGTTGCAGGAATAATAATAATGATTACTGCAATTTATTATATTGCTTATAACGACGGATTAAGGAGAAAACTAATTTTATGGAACAACTAATAGTTAAGAACGTGAGTCAAAAATTTAAAGATAAAGAATTGTTTTCAGATGTTAATTTAGAACTTTCCTCCGGACATATATATGGGTTAGTTGGGGATAATGGTAGCGGAAAAACAATTTTAATGAAATCGATTCTAGGTCTTATACCACTAAACACCGGTGAAATATGGATGGATTCCGATAGAATTGGAAAAGACATTGAATTCTCTTTAAACACAGGTTTCTTAATTGAGGTACCTTCTTTTATTCTTGATTATAACCAATATCAGAATTTAAAATTACTTGCAGATATAAATGGGAAGATTGAAAAACAAGGTATTCTTAATGCGATAGAATCTGTTGGCTTAGATCCAAATAATAAAGAGAAAGTTAGAAACTTTTCTTTAGGAATGAAGCAGAGGCTAGGTGTGGCACAAGCAATTATGGAAAATCCAGAATTACTGATTTTAGATGAGCCAATGAATAGTCTTGATAAAAGCGGCGTTATTTTAATTAGGGAACTTATTATGAGTTTAAAGCAAGAAGGTAGAATAATTTTAATAACATCACATAATTCAGAAGATATTGATTACTTATGTGATTATGTCTTTGAAATTAAGGACGGAAAAATCGAACAAACGAGTTGAGTTTTAAAATAAATAAGTGGGGTAGCAATCATTAACTGATTGTTGCCCCATATTTTAGTATGCATGATGCTTAACAATTTCATCAAACAACGGTACCAAATACTGCCCTCGAATCCGATAATCAGGTAATATCCCAGGCGATGCGACGACATTATAATTTCTTGAAGTATTAATAACGCCCTCCAAATCAAGGTGTTCGGCTAACTCCGTGCCTGACATGTAATAGCGACTCAATGGAAATGGCCCTTGGGTGTCCGCGATTAAGTCATATAGCGTTTGTGCGGTGTAGTTTAGGAAATGAAAGTCAGCTGGAAAGGCGTCGATAATGTATTCAGATACTTTTGACAGCTCTACTTCAGTCTCTAACCAGTTTTCATAATTAGAACGAATTTCAAAATTCGCTTCTTTTTATGAAATTTTATAGAAGTGAAAGTTCACCGCAAATGTTCCTCCTGACACATAATAATCATTTTTTTATGCAGGTTATTCCCAACAAGAAAAAATATAAGAATGAACATAAAGATCCCCATGAACGATACTATAAGCTTCTAAAAAAAGGAAAATTGACAAGTGTCCATCAAATTACGGGAGTTAAAGATGAGATAAAACCACTTTACCAAGAATTATGGAACGAATTAGAATTTGCCTATGATCATGATAAACCTGTATTTATGTGGAATGTGATGCGACGAATACTTGAATCTTTTGTAACTTTTATTGATAATGGGGAATCAATTGCAGATATAGAACATAAGATGGATAATATTGAAGATAAAGCGCTTGCGTTAGGGCTTGTGAAGGGTCTGCATGTTAATTCTCATATTGGAATTGATACGGATATGGAAATAGATGGATATGATAAGGATGATTTACATAATATGTTTACAGAGCTTTTTACAAGTATAGGTTTTGAACAACACTTTTCGAAGTACTGCAAAATAAAGAAATAGTTATTCAAGTAATGAGTAGAGGAAATGGTTCTATGAACATTTTTATCAGCTAGTTACGGGGCTGCCAAGTTTGAGTTAGATTTAATTGATGTTGAGGTGAAGTTTTCACAATTAAACAATCTTATGCACACTCAGTTCCAGAAAATAATAAAAATGTATCATCTTTAATCTAAATACGATGAAGTTTTACTATACGAAGTAGATATTGATTATTCCGTCTTGATTTGAGCCACCATTCCGCTTGTTGAGAGCCACCGTTCCGGAACTTGAGAGCCATATTGTGAATGGACACTCATTCAATGAAATATAAAAGGATTGGCTTCAATATTCGCCAATCCCCAGTGTGTTTTATGCTTCTCGATCTCTCATTGATCGATGACCTTGTATTCTAATAACCTTTGCTTTACTCACCAAGCGATCTAAAATGGCATCTGCGATGGCTCCACCTCCTAATCGGGTATGCCATCCTTCTATTGAAAACTGTGAACAGATAATCGTTGCCTTGTATCGATAACGACGTTCAATGATTTCAAGTAATTCGGCAGCTTGATTTGTATTAAGAGTCATAAGAAGCCATTCATCCAATATTAGTACCTCAAAACGTTCATAACGTTTGAGTAGTTTATGGAAGGTTGCTTCCGCCTTTGATAATGCAATTTCAGTGAGTAAATCAGGTAAACGGACATAACGGGTACGGTAGCTCGCCAAACATGCTTCATATCCTAAAGCACAGGCTAGATAGCTTTTCCCTGATCCTGTTGGGCCAACGATTAAAACATTATTTGGGACAGTGACGTATTTATTCGTTCCTAATTCTTTAATAAGATCTTTATCCAAATCACGATCTGAATAGTACTTTATACCCTCTAAATAGGCTTGATTCTCTGATAAGTTAGCGTTTTGAATCAGCCGTTTAATCTTCTCATTAACCTTAACATCCGATTCACGGTCAATGAGATGTGCAAGGCGTTCTTCAAATGTCCATTGGGTATATTCCTTTTCTTTATCTTGTTCTTGGTATGCCTCAGCCATACCTTTCAAGCGTAATTGAAGCATTTTTTCATAAGTAGTCTCGTTCATTGCCTAATCCCTCTCTTTATAATATTCCCATCCGCGCAGAAAAGCATGATCTTGTTGATCATCTACCGGGTTAGTGTTTGTTATCGCTTGTTTTGATGTCGTTTTTACTTCAATCATTCGTTTAATATTTTTGTACATAGGGACGTGGATAATGTTTAACGCTTGTTGACACGTTGCTTCTAATTCTGCTTCAGTATATTTATCTGTTAGTTTCAGGATGGATAAGCACCCATTATAGGCTTGTTGTTCAACGCGATACTTATCGAGTAACCGCTCAATCACAGTCATGGTGTGCGGACCGATTTTTTTAGCCCAGTTAACGAATCGCTGGCGGTTCCATTCCCCCGCTTGACGATGATTGGGAGGCATGTGGTCTTCAATAGTGACATATTGACCGGGTCTACCGTATCGTCGACGATGACAACAAATACGTTGATGATCAAAAAATACTTCAATCCGGTTTTGTGTGATTCGAAGTCTGATGTCTTTTTTGATATATTGATGGGGGACCGAATAGTAAATCTTACCCACTGAAATATGATAATTGTATTGAATTCTAGCTGTTTTCCATACACCGTACTCATAAGCATCCTTAGGCAAAGGTTGCAGGTAAGTCTTTTCTTCTGTTAAGAAAATTTCTAATCGGGATCCCTTTCTTTTTTGGAACGGTTTCTCATTATATTCAGACAATAATCCTGTAATTCGTTCGTTTAAATCAAATAAGTCATGAAATATCTCATGACGAAGTTTGCGATAATCTGTGTGGTAATTTTACCTACAGCTCCTTCTACGGAGGCTTTACCTTTAGGTGTTCGTGGTTTCGCCGGTAGTATCGCTGTACGATAATAGTCTGCCATCTCTTGATAAGCGGCATTCAAGACGACATCACCTTGTTTAGGGTGTTTCACCACGCCTGTCTTTAAATTATCACAAATGATTATTTTAGGACTCCCTTGAAGGAATTCAAAAAGATGAATATGAGCATTAATCCATTGTTCTTCCTTCATATTGAGTGTGGCTTCAACGTAGGTCAGTTGACTATAAGGCAAGATAGCGACAAAAAAATAGACTTTGGTTACCTCGCCCGTTTCAGAATCAACCAGGTGATAAGTGGTGCCTGCCCAATCGACCTCGACCTTTTCGCCCGCAGTGTGCTCAAAATACATCGTTGCTTTAGATTGTTTGATGCCTTGATTGAGATGCTCACAAAACTGACTATATTGATAAGGAATGCGATCACCACTTAAATGACATTCTTTAACATATTCTTCCCAAAGTAACTTACGCGTCACACCAGGCTTACGCAATTCTCCCATCAGATAGTGCGTATCCAAAGGAACATACATTTCTGACTTATTATCAGTAACGTCTGGAAATAACTTTTCCTTTAATTCAGCTTCATTCAACTGACTGACCTGATTCCAATCTAACGGAATAGCCTTTCGGGCATTCACTACTTTCGAGACTGTATTTCGTGATACAGCTAGTAACTTGGCTATATCACGCTGTGATATGCCGACATTTTCGTACCTAAGTATTTGTTTATAATTGCTCATAAACAACCACCTCTTTCTATAAAATTTTTGTAGATTATGACATCTAAAGATAAATTTTATAAAAAAAAGTGGCTCTCTTACAGCGGAATGGTGGCTCTGAGTGGTCAGAACGGTGGCTCCCTAAAAATAGAATCAAGTGGCTTCGCCACAACGTAATAATCAGATATTGAAACAAATAAAACGTTTGATGAACTTCAATCACTATCAGGATTAAAGTATGTTTATTTAGATAATGGCAAAATTACGCAATATGCTAATGCACTTTTTGCTGATCAGTCACCGTTGCACTGGATAAAAAATGGGGAACACAGTTTTCAAGAACTACTAGAATCATCAAAACTAGTATATTCTGATATTCAAGATGAAGATAGGGAATTTGTAGACAGGCTAATAGAAGAAAATATAATTATTGAAAATAATGGGGTGTTGTCCTTATCTAATCCACGCTATTTCATTCTAAAAGATTTATATTTAAACCAAGCAATCAATTTTTATTGGATTAGTAGAAAGTGGAAAGAAGAAATAAATAGCATGATACTTAATAATGAGTTGATAGGGGATAATAAACTACTCTCAAGAAACGAAATCGCTTATTTTAACTACTATTTAAATGACACATACCCGAATGGTGAGGCATTACGTAATAAATATTCTCATGGATCTACCAATACTTTAACTGATGATGAGCACGAAGATAATTATAATAAACCTTGTTATTTAATGTCGCTATTTACAATTAAAGTCAATGAAGAATTTAACTATCGATATGATATTCGAAGTGACAAAAATAAATATTAGAGGGGTTATATATGTCAGAAAATAGTAATAATAAATTAACTGATTTATCCTTAAGTCAATTAGTTATTGAAGCAGCACAAATGAAACAATTGCTTGTTCAGTTAAAAAATTCGAATAAAAAAATCATGAGTTTGTTAAGCAATCCATTAATACCTTTTTTTGCATTTATTGGTGACGGAATAATTAAATTAGTTCCTGAAGAGGATGATTTGACAGATGAAACACTCAACTTAGATAATTATGAATTCAGAAGGTTTATAGGCCAATTAAGAGTGGGTCATAAGCTACTAAGTGATAAAACAGTATCAAAAACTGGTAAACTTTTATTAGGAATACAAGAACAAAACTTTAAAATGTTGACATCTGAATATAATGCTTTACAGAAAATTGTGATAGATTCAATTGGCCAAAGAGACTTGTCTATTGTTAGTTATAAAGGAATTGATTTTGGAAATTTGCTTCAAACTTATATATACCTAGATCCTTTACTAAAGCATTTAGATGAAATTAAGTATAGTGATTTAAAGACTATTTTGGGACCAAAATTAATTGGTACATCAACAGCCTTATCGTCTATTATATCGAGTTTTGTTTCGCCTTTCGAGGAATTTGGTAGACTGAAGATTGATAAACTAGTTAAGATCCAAAGTAGAATAAAAGAGTTTGAAAGCAAAGATTACTTTTTTCTTGATAAAGTAAGAAAAGATATTTTTAATAATACTCTTCCAATGGAACAGTTAATTGTATTACATAGTCATTTATGTCAGTTAAACTTTATTGGAACTATACTGCCAGAAATTTTCGGTAATGTGTCTGACCTTTATCTTAGGTTTAAACTTATCACTTACTTAGAGGCGGTGAAAACTTTAAAGAAACTGGTAAATCAAAAACAATGGATAGATGATTTCCATAGAGATGATATCAATGATATATTGAATAGTTCAATATATAAACTAATTTCGAAAAGACAAGTACGAAATAACATAGCTCATTACACAATTGCTGACTATGATTACGAAATTTTCAAAGGCAACAATGTATTAATTGATATTATTGAATTTGAAAGTAAGGATGTTTTCTCGAGTTTCTGGGAGAGTTTTGAAGAACAATTTGTGAAAGTAAAATTGGTAATCATGAGTTTGATTTATTAAAGTACTAAAGGAGTTTTAATTGTTTAATCAAATGGATGAAAAGAGATGATCAACATGAATAGCATGGACCGTATTAATCAATTCCGCGATGAGCGTAACTGGCGCCAGTTCCACAATGAGAAGGATTTAGCCTTATCTATTACGTTGGAAGCTTCAGAATTATTAGAAGTCTTTCAATGGAAGACGGCTGAAGAAGGCGTGAAAGACATCGAACAGATAAAAGATGAATTGGCGGAGGTTTTAATCTACAGCTATATGTTAGCGGATAACTTGGATTTAGATATTGATGAATTAATCGAGCGGAAATTAATTAAAAATAATGAAAAATATCCAGTAGATAAAAGTAAAAACAAGAAGGATAAATACACAGACTTGTAAAAATCATCTGTTTTACAAACATTCAAATTCATGTTATACTGAATTTACTAAAAAGGAAGGGAGCGTTGTAAAATGATGGCATCTATGAGAATCCGCAAAGGACTTTTGAATGGTTAATTTAATATATTCAAAAGTCTTGTACAGACGGTAATTTCATGGGATAAGTGTGCCTATTTTTATACGCTATCTTTAACAGTTGAATGAAATTGGCGAAAGAGGTAGAAGACTACCTCTTTTTCTTATGCCATAAATTACCCATATGTACACGACTAACAAAGGAGTGCATAAAAATATGGAAACATTAGCAATAAAATTAAAAGAGATTTTAGTTAGTTATCAAAGTAAAGATATCTTAGACATTGATGAATTAAGCGCCTATCAAGGGGACGTTATTGGTGTCATTGGACGAAACGGGTCAGGAAAATCAACCTTATTAAAAGTCATCTCTGGAGAGATTGAACCTGACGGTGGCCTCGTTCAACGTGAAGTAACCTTTAACTATCAACCACAAATTCAAGAAGTAGACGAAACTTACCGTGCCGATGTTCTACAACCCGATTTGATGTCTCGGTTACAAATACCAACGAACGTGGTTGAATCATTAAGTGGCGGGGAGAAACACAAGTACCGCTTACTACAAACGCTATCCGTCTATGAATTAGGCTTATTGCTCGATGAGCCGACCACACATCTTGATAAGACGAGTGTTGATTACCTCATCGAAGAATTACGCTATTACTATGGAACATTAGTTATTGTCAGTCACGACCGGTATTTTCTTAATCAGCTAGTGAATAAGATCTGGGAAGTGGCAGATGGTAAGGTCATTGAATACATCGGAAATTATGATGATTATATGAAACAAAAAGAGCAACAAATTCAACAACAAGAAGAAGCTTATAAGCAGTACCAACAAGAAAAAAGGCGTTTAGAAAAAGCAGCGCAAAGGAAAGAGATACAAGCGCAAAAAGCAGCTAAAGCAAGCAGTAAACAAATCAATCGATCCATAAAACCGGATCGATTATCGAGTTCAAAGCAAAAGGATACTGTTCAGAAAGCGATGCATAAAAGCGTTAAAGCCATTGAGAAGCGAATTGAACAATTGGATGATGTCCAAGGTGTTGTTCGACATAAAGATATCGTGTTTCCAAGTGTAAAATACTTGCAAATGCACAATGATTTTCCGATTCGAGGCTATAATATCCAATTAACTCGTGGTGACAAACTTCTCATTGAAGGAGGCAGTTTTCAAATTCCTTTAGGTAAGAAAGTGGCGATAATTGGTGACAATGGGACTGGTAAATCAACCTTATTGAATCACATCTTAAATGACGGTGAAGGCGTCACCTTATCACCAAAAGTAGAGTTTGGTGTCTACCAGCAACTCGATTACCAATTAGAAACAGACGTTCCGCTTTTAGCGTATTTAATGAAACAAACTGAATTCGATGAAGCTTTTGTTCGAGCTGTTTTAAGTAATTTAGGCTTCAAACAAATGCAAGTGATGACGCCCTTGAATAAATTAAGTGGGGGTGAGGCAACACGGGTGGCTATGGCAGAGATGTTTGTCAAAGCAAGTAATGTATTGATTCTAGATGAGCCAACTAATTTTATCGATGTTTTTACGATTGAAGCTTTAGAAAGCTTTATCCAGAAGTATTCAGGTACGGTTATTTTTACATCTCATGATAAGGAATTTGTGAGCCGAGTCGCTGATCCAGTGTATCAAATAGATGAAGAAAAGCTCATACATCTTCGTTAAATGAGATTCCAGTGACTAAAAGAGAAATTGATGACGACATTATTAGTAAAATTTAACTTAAATGAGAGGGTTTTCGTAGTAGAATAGTAAGTTATAAGGGAGTGGGTGATGACGATGAAAATGAAGACATTAACTAAATTAGCCTTAACGTTCGCAGGGGTTGCAATTGTAAGAAGAGCCTTTGATACAAGCATTCAAATTAGAAAATACCAAATGAAGAGCAATAAAGTAAACAATAATGTTCGGGTGATGTTCTTAAGTGATTTACATAATAACCAGTTTGGTGATAATCAATCTATCTTGATAGAACAAATTTCCGAACAAAAGCCTGATATTGTGCTTTTAGGAGGTGACCTTTTCGACTACGTTGGAAATGTCCACCCAACAACTAAGCTCCTCGATTGGTTAGGCCAACATTACCCAACATTTTACGTCACGGGGAATCATGAATTACGTATGAAACATTTAGCTGGCTTTAAACGCTTGATTCGCGAGATGAATATTCAAGTGTTAGAAGGAGACCGTGCGAAAGTAGAAGTGGGTCAAACAACACTAGTAATAAATGGTGTGGATGATGCGAAACACAAACGTACATTTAAAAAACAATTGAAGTACGTAGGAAAAAAAATAGATACAGAGTATCTTAATATCTTAATCAGTCATCGCCCTGAACAAGTTGAACAATATGAAAAATACCCGTTTGACTTAATATTAGCGGGACACGCTCATGGAGGACAATTCCGATTACCTGGCTTAATTAACGGCCTTTACTCACCGCAACAGGGCTTTTTCCCAGCTTACGCCGGTGGCGAATATGAATTAGAGAATGAGGCTACGATGATTGTCAGTCGCGGCTTGATGATTCAAAATCAACAGTTCCCACGTATCTTTAATCCACCTGAAATTGTCATCGTCGATTTACATTGAAATGCTAAAAAGCTTAACTATCTCTAAGTATGGTTAAGCTTTTTTAGTATAAAAATAACATTATCTAGGAAGAAGCTCCTAAGATAATGTTGTAAATATGATTAGTTTTGTTTGTATTTTGAGTACAGAGGTTCAAAAGCTTTACGAAAGGCTGTTTCGTCCGCAAGAGTCGCATGAACTTTTTTTAAGTTCTCGACATTAGGCTCGTATTCTAGCCAAAGTTTAATTCGTCCTGAAGGACCATATTTCTCAATCATATGCGTATAAACCCGTTTAAAAGTATCCTCTTTAACGTAGTCAGGATAGTGATCCAAACTATATAGAATGGTTCGACTCAGTAATCTTTCAAAGTTGATATCGCGATCCGCCTCAGAAATAATCTTGCCATAAAGTGAACGGGGTTCATAAGGTAAAGATGCACGGTGATCTTCTGCTGCTTGGGCAATCGTCTTTATTTCATTATCAGTAAAAAATGTTTTTAAGACAAAATCCGCTTCGATAATTTTACGAGAGGCTGATTCATGTCCTTGTCGGCCAAACTTTAAGCCAATATCGTGATAAGCTGCGATAGCATAGACAATGTTTAGATTCACATTATAATTTTTTGCGATATCCAAACTATTCTCAATTACTTGATATACATGATCAGGTTGATGAGCGCCATCATAGGCTTTGTACTGAGGAATTATTTTTGATTCAATATACTCAACTAATTTTTGATTTATCATTTTAACACCTCATTGATATTTTTGTTAGTATAACATAATTAGAATTAAATGTGCTAAAATTAGAATTAATTAAAAAATAGGGGAAATAAGATGAAGATAGAAGCAAGAAACACCTTAGATAATACGACAATAAAGCAAATCAATGAATTAGAAGCAATGGTTCAAACGCATGACGGAACATATCATGATATTTATTTAGATAATCGCTTTAATTTTGACCAAAGAATGCCCGCATTTTTATTTGCTTGGGTTGAAAATTACTTGATTGGTTTTCTATCCATATATGCTGATAATATTGAAGAAGCTGAATTATCAGTGATTGTGCACCCAACTTATAGACAACAAGGTATTGCCACAGCTCTAATAGAACAAGCTAAAGAGATTATTAAATCCTTTCGTATTGCTGATATATCTTACATAAGTGAGCGACGCTTCATTGAAAAAACGAATTATCTACACAGAACGTATCAAATCGACTGGCACGAGACAGAATATTTGATGGAAGCTAAAGTAATGGTTGAGCAAGAATATCCAGAAGCAACTATCCAAGTACGAAAAGCAGTGATGACAGATGCGAGAAGTATCGCTTCATTTCAAGCAAAAGTTTTCGAGAGTTCTTTTCAAGAAGCGATGACCTATGCAGAAGGCAGTATTGGTGAAGATGATCATGAGATCTTTGTTTTCTTGAATCAGGAGGGAGACATTGTTGGCTCCAGTTCAGTGAACACAACGGAAGAATATTATTATCTCTTTGGCTTAGCCGTGGATCCAAATTATCAAGGACAGGGCTTTGGAACGCAAGGTATCTATCAAATGATGAAGCAGTTAAATGCAGAGGACGAACGTCTATTTCGCTTATCAGTAGAAAAAGAAAATGCACACGCTAAACATTTATATCAAAAGAATGGCTTTGGGGTCATATCAGAAGTCGTTTATTTAAAAGAATAACGGAGGGAATTTTTGGAATTATGGGACTTATTTGATCGGAGTGGAAACATCGTTAGTACGAATCATGGACGAGGAGATACGATTCCTGAAGGTACCTATCATAAGATTGTGAATATTATTGTGCAGCATGTTGATGGGGATTATCTTTTAATGAAGCGTTCGGATGATAAAGAAAGTCGTGCAGGAGAATATGAGTTAACTGCTGGTGGAAGTACAATCAAAGGTGAAGACTTTAGTGAGGGTGCTTGGCGAGAATTATATGAAGAAACAGGGATTAAAGCAGATGCACTCTATGAATTGACGCCAGTCATTATTCGAGAAGAGAAACGATATTTACAAAAAAGTTTCTTTTGTTTAACTAATATAGATAAAAACTCCATTCAATTACAAGCAGGAGAGACTCAAGGTTTCCAGTGGTTGAGTGAAGACGAAGTCTTAGCTATATCAAATACAGATAGTTTAGTCCGTTTAACAAATGAAGTCATAGAGCGAATTAAAGAAATCAAATTAAAGCACCTTAAATTAACTTAAGAATGTCACAATAACGTCATAAACTTCAAGCAAACTTCACACCATTCCCTTTGAATGATTGCTATAATTGATATAACAAGCAATAGGGAGGGATTAGATGAGACGTATTCGTGATATTGTTTTAGCTTTATTATGTACGATAGCTATTGTCAATGTAACAGCCCATGATCAATCGATGACGCTAGAGCAACCGGAATTAATATTGGCCCAAGAGTTGAATGAGTTTGAAGGAATCCCAGAAGAGATTCAAGGTGTCTGGTCGTATGAAGGTGACATGACGAGTCAGTCGGCTATCTTGCGTGGTAACCAAATGATAATAACAGATGATTACAATGGCTCAGTCTACTATACTATTGATATGACTCAAGTTGAAGAGAACTTTGAAGTGGATGGTATTGACGATAATTCAGAGAGAACACTTTATATTCTTAACACAAATATTAATGATTATTCAATGCGTTATGGTGATGAAGAAGCAGCCATGACGACTGAAAACTTCTACTTTGTCTATGATGAGAATGAAGATATCTTAATCCCTCAGCCAGAAGTGACGTTTAACCGCAATGCTGAAGAAGAGCTTGCTTATATAATCCACGACAATATGATTACAGAACAACCAATTAACCGTGAACAATTACGTGAGGTCGATAGTGAATTTTTAGTCAATCGATATCATACTCATCAAGAAGCCGGTAGCGAAGATATATACTTAGAATTGTACCGAGATATTGCGAATGAATACCCTGATTTAAATCTATTGCGTAATGAGAACTATGAAACATACAGTGCAATTAGTTCGATTATTATCGCTAATTCAGAATTAACTTATGGAAGACTGAATCAAGCAGGACCCGATAAAGTCCTGTCACTATATCAAGAAGCTCAAAATAGTGCTAGCAGTGAAGATGTTGTAGTAAAAGAAATTTACCCAAGTATTGAAGCAGAAATCCAGGCATTCCATGACCGCCAATTAACGTATGAGAATTCATTGAGATATAGCGGAGAATAAGTTAAATATCCCCATCAGCAACCAAGCTGATGGGGATATTTGTATTTTATGATGAGGCTTAATCAAACAAAAGAAAATCGAGATCGTCAGGAACATCAGTTTCTAAATTGTAGACAACACCGTAGTCATCCTTAATATAAGTTGTATTAGTATTAGCTTCAAAACGTAATAGGGGAGTAGAAATATCATACATTGATACTTCCCATAAATTTCGATTGAACTTAATATTAGGCTCGTTGATATACAGGACGTGTGGCGTCCTACCTTGCGCCGAATTGGATGAAAAGTTGAAAGAAGCTAAATTTAGAATGCCTGGATTTTGTAAATCAAAGATAAAACGCCAAGTCTCACCACCACTATTTGCTACGATATCTGCTGTTGCTCGATAAGCTTCAGCATAGTCAATACCATGTTTTTCATTGAATGAGCTCACTTCTTCATTGGTCATAGAGTTAAAATCAATATGATCATCTATATAAGTTTGGATATTACTTAGACGTGTCCGGTTACTCAAATTAGTTGGATTCATGGTGGGTGAATTTTGGGTAATAACAACAACAGTATTATTTTTTTGATCAAAGTGAAAACCTGAAATAACTTGTGTTTCATCATCAGTTAGATAAGTTCCATCATAATCAAAGATTTGAGCTGAAACGATTTGAACCTGCGTGACGATTAAACCTAAAAGAATAATTAATTTTATTAACTTATTCATTTTGATTACCTTCTTCTAAGGTATAAACGATTCCGTACTCATCTGTGATACTGTCGGTACTCTCGTTCATCTCAAAACAAAGAATCCGTGGGTCTCCCATAATGCCAACAATCCATAAATCTTGGGATTGTAGAATTTCAGGTTTTGAAATCAAAATATCACTATTGAAGTCAGAATCAATGTCCGATAAAGAATGCACTCCCGGAATTTCTTGAAAAGCGAGTCTCAATGCATCCTTACGAGTCATCCAAGGCTCTACTTTATCTGCTGCTTCTAGCAATATTTTTGAATAATCTATATCGTCTAATCCCCATTTTTCGCGCATGTCATTTATTTCTTCAGCTGAGATAAATGGATCGATTAAAGCAGTATGGTTTCCACTGTTTCTAATCTCTAATAAACGACGAATATCTTCATTTTGACTCGACTGTTGAGTAAGAATAGTAATTGATTGCGACTCAGTATCGAAAGTAAACCCTCGTATCGCTTGGTTTTCATCGGTGAGATAAGTACCTTCATACGGAAAATCTCCAAAACCATCATGTGCTTCAACTAATGAAATTGTAAAGAAATTTATCAAAAATATAACGGCTAACGTAACTACAGTACTGCGTGAAAATTTCATTTAAACCATCCTCCTTGGAATTTATTGTTGACGAAATACTTTAGCAAATCTATACTTTCAGTAACAAAACAATTTTCAACTTCTTACTTATACTATAATAGATATGATGATAGTAAAGTTAATTTATTCATAAACGATGTTTTTTCACTCATAATCAGCCTAAAGTAAAGGAGTGCACAATGAATTTCAATATTTTTCAATATATTGTACCAACTTATATTTTATACTCATATTTCATTCAAAAGCCAAAAATAAATAAAGTAGTTTCAGGTTTTATATGTATCATCGTTGTTATAATCACAGCGCAATTAAATTTGAATTACCGTGAAGCTTTACAAACATTTTTAATATTTATGGTCTTTTTCGTATCGACTTACTGGCATTACAGAACTGTTTCTATTAGTACTATATATAGTGCTTTACCTTTAATTATTTATTACATAGCTACAGAATCAATGAGCTATGTTCAACTACCTCATTTTTGGATGACAATTATAATTACTTTAGCTTTTATTAGTATTCTGACTTTCCTTACTCGACAACTTATAAAGTGGTTCTACAGATATTATATCAATGCAAAAACATTCATTTATATTATTATTTTGTGCATTTTCTTTGTTGTTTATTATGCTCAACTGATGAATCTTTTCGAGTATTTCTTACTCAATGATTCAATGCTTACTATATTTAGAAGTGTTTATTTATTCGCGAGTGTATTATTTGTTCTAGTACTTATATTCTTTCACAATAGCAGTGAGCAAATTCGAATGATTGAACAAGAAAAAGCTCAAGAAGAAGTTAATCAACAATATAATCAGTTGATTACAAGGCAATATGATGATGTTCGTCAGTTTCGTCATGATTATCAAAATATATTGCTTAGTCTTGATGGATTCATAAAAGCTGAAGAGTGGGATCAATTACGGGATTATTTTGAACGAGTCTTAGATAAACATGACATTCAAACAGATGATACCAATCGGCAATTAGGTAAACTAATTTACTTACAAAATGCTGACTTACGAAACTTAATCTATACTAAACTATTATATGCCAAGTCACGAGGGATTGTTGTGAACATTGAAGTGTCAGAAAGTATGTTTATTGAAACAGATGAAACATTATCATTGCCACGTATGTTAGGCATTATTTTAGATAATGCCATCGAAGAAGCGGCAGAAATTCAACATGGAGAGCTATCGGTTTCATTAATCCAAGAAGAATTGGAGTCCCTAATAATTGTAGAAAACTCTTGCCGAGTAAATATTGAAAGTTTAGTTACATTAAAAGAAAACGGATATTCAACCAAAGGGGCAGAACGAGGGATTGGACTCTTTAACTTAGATAGACTAGTAGATAAGTCTATGATACTGCTTAATACTCAAATTAATGATCAGGTGTTTACTCAAGAGCTGATCATCCCAAGAGAGGTGATTTGATGCAATCTATTTATATTTGCGAAGATGACAAGAAGCAATTAGCCTATATGAGTGAAGTCATTGCTAATTACATTATGATTGAATCACTTGATATGGAACTCAGCCTGGCATCTGTGAACCCACTCATTCTTTTAGAAGCAATTAGGTCTGAAAAAGCTTCGAATGCAATCTATTTTCTTGATATTGATTTAAACCATGATATGAATGGTTTAGACTTAGCTAAAGAGATAAGAAAGGTTGATGACTTAGGTAAAATTGTATTTATAACTACACACGCAGAATTAGCTCCGGTTACTTTTCGTTATAAAGTTGAAGCGATTGATTACATAGTAAAAAAGACACCTGAAGAATTACAAAACCGAATAATAGAAATTTTGAATGTGATTGGTGAGAGACAACATTTAAATTCAGAAGTAAAAAGACAATATACATTTAAAGTAGGTAGTAAAATGCGCTCAATCGCTTTAGATAATATTATATATTTCGAAAGTTTATCTCAGCCGCATAAAGTGGCAATCATTACTACAAATGGACATTATCAGTTCTATGAAAGTTTAAAGGCAATTGAAAAATCACATGAGGAATTTATCCGTGTTCACAAATCATTTATTGCGAATATAATGATGATTGAAAGTGTTAATCAAAAAGAAAAAATCATTACTTTTAAAAATGGTTTAACTTGTGATTTATCAGTAGCAAGAGCCAAAGAAGTACGTAAGCGACTAGAAGAAATGAGTATCAGACCATAAATAAGCACCGATAAATGCAGTTCTCCTGCATTTATCGGTGCTTTATTCTTTAATTAAAAGCAGTTGTTTATGGCAATATAATAATACATAAGATTGCAGCCTAAAAGTACATAACCAGGCAACAAAAAAAGCCTTGTTAGTCATCCAGTTTACCTCTAAAGTTTAAGTTACGACGCTTAACTTGGAGGAA